>NZ_JBEOWS010000321.1:0-11382 GCF_040296125.1 Streptomyces sp. NPDC002265
AGGCGGAGGAGGGAGCGGACGCGGTGGGGGCACCTCCCGGCCGAAGGCTGGGGGACGTCGGTGACCGACGACAACGCCGCAGATGTGCGCACCACACCCCGCGCCGCCGGGCTGATCCAAACGACAGGCCCTAGGGACGGGCGGTCCGGGCGCGGTGTCGTCTCCGTGCCCGGACCGCCGGTCGTCGTCCGGTTTGCCGGACCCGGGATTCAAACGGGGGCCGGCCCGGTCCGCCGTGTGGAAATGATCACGGCTCGATTACTTCTCCGTTCCCGGCCCCATCCGGTCTCTCCTGGGCTAGATTCGACCACCGTCGATAACAGTTCTCGTAGGCGGAGTCACTCCCCGTACACCCCAGGAGCCAGCGCATGCGCGACTTCGCCTTCGCTCCCCCGGCCACACCGTCCGTGACCGGGGGACTCGCCGACACCGTCTTCGACACCGCGGCACGCAACCCCGCCCTGCCGCTGCTCGCCCGCCGCCGGGGCACCTCCGAGAACGCCTCCTGGGAAGAGGTGACGGCCGTCGAGGTCCGGGACACGGTGGTCGATCTGGCCAAGGGCCTGATCGCGTCCGGCATCTCACCGGGCGCCCGGGTGGCCGTCATGGCACGCACCCGCTACGAGTGGACGGTCCTCAGCCTCGCGCTGTGGACGGTCGGCGCCGAGGTGGTGCCGATCCACCCCACCTCCTCCCGCGACCAGGTCGAATGGATGCTGCGCGACTCGGGCTGCGTCGGCGTCGCGGTCGAGGACGAGCAGAGCGTGATGACGGTGGGCTCGGTGTGCGCGGGACTGCCCAACCTGCGGCACGTCTGGCAGTTGGACGCGGGCGCGCTCGAACAGCTCGTGGAGCGGGGCGAGTTCATCCCCCTCACCACGGTGGACTCGCTGCGCCGTATCGTCATGCCGGACTCCACGGCGGTCGTCGCCTACACCTCCGGCACCTCGGGACACCCGATGGGCTGCGCGCTGAGCCACCGCAGTCTGGCGAGCCCCTGCGACACCCTGCTCCAGGGCTGGGGCCACACGGCGGCGCAGGCCGGGGAGCAGCCGGCCGTCCTCGCCTTCCTGCCGTTCTCCCACGTGTACGGGCTCATGATCCAGGGCCTGTGCCTGCGCGGCGGCCTGCTCATGGGCCATGAACCCGACCTCAGCGAGGAGTCCCTGGCGTCGGCGCTGCTCTCGTTCAGGCCCACCTACTTCTACGCCGTACCGTCGGTCTTCGAGAAGCTGTACAAGACTTTCCTGCGCACGGCCCAACAGGCGGGCCGGGGACCGCTGTTCGAGCGGGCCGCCGAGACGGCGCGGGACTTCGCCGCGGCGAACGAGCGGCAGCGGCTGGGCAGGGGCTCGGGCCCCGGCCTCGACCTGCGGTTGCAGCACGCCCTGTACGAGCGGACGATCTACCGCAGGCTGCGCGGCGCGCTGGGCGGCCGGGTGACCCGCGCCACCTCCGGCGGTTCACCGCTCAGCCGCGAACTCTCCCTCTTCTACGAGGGCATCGGCATCTACGTGCACGACGGCTACGGGCTGACCGAGACCGCCGGCGGGATCACCATGCAGCCGCTGGGCCGGGAGAAGTCGGGGACGGTCGGACAGGCGCTGCCCGGCACGGACATCCGGGTCGCCGAGGACGGGGAGATCCTCGTGCACGGACCGTCGGTCTTCCAGGGATACGTCAACGACGAGGCCGCCACCCGGGCCGCGCTGCGCAACGGCTGGCTGGCCACCGGCGACCTCGGGCATCTGGACCACGAGGGCTACCTCACCATCACCGGCCGCAAGAAGGACACCATCGTCACCAGCGGCGGCAACAGCGTCGCGCCCGCCCCGCTGGAGCAGCGGCTGCGGATGCATCCGCTGGTGCACCAGGCGGTGGTCGTCGGTGACAACCGGCCCTGTGTGGGCGCGCTGATCACCCTGGACCCGGACTACCTGGTGCACTGGCGGGGGGCCCTGACCCTCCAGGGCGACACGCCCAACCGGGAGGCGCGGGAGGAGAACGCGCTGCGGGAGGAGATCGGGCGTGCCGTGGCCGCCGCCAACAGCGCGGTGTCCCGGGCCGAGTCCATCCGGGTCTTCCGGTTGCTCCCGGACCAGTTCGACCAGTCCAACGGGCTGCTGACCCCGTCGATGAAGCTGCGCCGGGACGCGATCGTCCAGCACTACGCGCAGGAGATCGAGGCGATGTACCAGGCACGCTCGCGTGTTCCACGGCAGCCCACCGCGGAGGAGGTGCTCGGCTGGGACGACGCGGACAACATGTTCCGCTAGCCCCGGCCGCCCCGGCCGGTACCGGCCGTCCCGGTCAGCGCCGGCGGCCGCGGCTCGCCCAGGCGGTGCCGACGCCCGCGAGATGCAGGCTCAGGGCGGTCAGCCCGAGCAGCATCACGTTGGTCGATGTGAAGACGTCGTTGGTGGAGATGTCCGCGGCATTGATCAGGAACGCGATGAACAGCAGGACCGCCGCAACGATGGCCAGCACAGGTTCTCCTCTTGTCGATGGTGTCGGGGTCTTTCCGTGGCGTCCGGGTTCCCCGGAAACGCCGGGACAGCCGTCCCGGCCGCGATTTCCCTGCGCGGTGCAGCGTCGGCTCCGTCCCCGTACGCTCCGTGACCGGAGGCGGGCCCGGTGTGTCCCGACGGCGGGCCGGGGAAGGATCACCCGTACGGCCCCCACCTCGGACGCGTACGCCGCGCACCCTCGGGAACTCGCAGAGGTGACGACACGAGAGACGTGTGAGAAGGGACGACAGCCCTGCCGACGTCGGGGGGCGAAGAGAGGCGAGATGGCAGCCGAGCAGCGCGGAGACGACACACTGGCCTCCCAGGACATCGCGAGCCGAACCGTCGGCTTCAGCGGCGCGCCCGCGGACGTGACCGGTGCGCGCCTGGCCGCGGAGGACTTCCTGCACGCTCTGGCCGGAGTCTCACCGCCCGCGGCGGCGGAGTGCTGGCACGACATCGTGCTGATCGTCACGGAGCTGGCCGCCAACGCCGTCCAGTACGCGCCGGGACCGTTCGAGCTGCGGCTGCGCCGTACGTTCGACGGCGTGCACGTCACCCTGCACGACAGCAGCACCACCCCGCCGACGCCCCGCCCCTTCAACCCCGCCTCCGGTGGCGGCGGGATCGGCTGGCACCTGGTGCACGCGCTGTGCACCCAGGTCAGCGTGGTGCCCGCCGACCGGGGCAAGGACGTGCACGTCTTCCTCCCCTGGTGAGTCACCGGGCCGGCCGGATCGGCTGTCCCTCCCCCGGTGGGTCACCGGGCCCGGCCGCGACGGTCGGTGCACCGCTGCGGGTGCGGGGCGGCAGGCGGGTCAGTCCCTCGCGCTCCTGGGCACGGCGAGCCGCTCGTAGTGCTCCCCCACGGTCGCCAGGTACCGCGTGTCCCTCGTCTCGCTGTCGATACGGAACCGCGGCGCCGCCTTGACCGCGCCCTGCGTGCAGGCCAGCGAGATCCTGCGGGCCCTCGGGTCCACCCCGGTGACGAGACCCGCCGGGACCACGGCGCTCCTGCCGAACAGCCAGACACCGCTGTCAACGACCAGGTGCCGCATGCCGTGGGGGTCCGCCTGCCGTGCCACGTGCCCGACCGTGCCGTCGGTCGCGACGACGGCGTAGCCCGTCAGATCCTGCCCCTCGACGTGACCGCTGTCCGGTGCGTACGCCCAGATTCTGCCTGTGGCCACACTGCTCCTCCCTCTTCCTCCCCGGGCCTGTGCTGCCCGTGCGGGCGGCCGACGGTCGCCCGCCTGTCCCACACAGCACCAAATACCCTTTTCCCGCACGCGCATTCGGGCCCGGCAAGATCGTGCGGGGCGACATGGCGTCAGCGGAGGTCGAGGCAGGCGCGCGTGACGGTGCCGTGCTCGCCGGTGTGGGTGCGCACCAGGTCCGCGAGCCGGTGCACGAGCAGCAGTCCGCGTCCCCCGATCTGCTCGGGGCGCGCGGGACGGCGGCCCGCCAGCGGATCGGTGAGCCGGCCGGAGTCGCGCACCTCGCACACGATCCGGCCGCCCTCGGCCCACAGTCCGAACGTGCCCCCGCCACCCCCGTGCACCACGCTGTTGGTCGTCAACTCCGCCACCACGAGAGCGAGATCGGGCAGCCGGGCGGCGCTCATGCCCCGGCTGCGCGCCTCGTGCACGGCGATGTCCCTGGTGTCCGGCAGCGCCGCGGCGTCGAAGCGGACCGTGACCGCGCGCGGCGGGGGCGGCAGCGGGAGGTTGCAGCGTTCCAGCGCGCCCCGCGGATCGTAGGCCCGGCTGACGGTCGTACGCCCCGCGTCGAGGACGAGCGGGTGCGTGGCGTGCGCGTCGGCGAGCGTCCCGGCGGACAGGGCGCGGGCGTCGTAGGGGCACAGGATCGTCACGGGCCGCCCCTGGAAGGCCGCGTTGATCAGTGCCTCGTGCTGGACGCAGGCCGGATACTCCTCGGCGGTCCGGCCGGGCCAGACCGGCTCCCCGACGATCCGTGCCCGGCGGTCCTCGCCGACGGCGTCCGCGAACGCCCGCAGCACCGTGGGGATGATGCGGCCGGGGTTGCGGCCGGCGGCGGTCATGTCGGTGAAGCGCACCTCGGCGGCGCGCGCGCCGAGCCCGTCCCGGATCAGTTCGAGCCGACGCGCGGGCACGGCGACGGCCACCGGCTCCCCCGCCGCGAGGCCTTCGAGGACGAAGGACACGATCTCCGCCCGGTACTCGTCGTCACCGCGGTAGAGGAACGCCGGGTGGACGAACGACTCCCCGGGGCTCTGCGCACGCCCTTCCTGCACCACCCGCACCCCCGCCTTCCGCATCCCGTCCCTCAGCGTACGTCGCCGTCCTGACGTACCGTCGGGGCCACCGGGTCCGGTGTGGCGGGCCCGTCTCCGCACCCGGCTCTGCACAAGCGGCGCTTTTCGGCCACTTCTTCGAGCCGCACCACTTTCTTTCGCCTCCCCCTGACATGAGTTGCGGAAGCCGGGGCAGTCGACCCCTGTCAGCAACTCGTACGACGAACGGAGTGGGCGGCATGAATGCCGTGACGGCAGCGGAGCAGACGGTCGCGGGCGGCCTTCGGGACGGCCTGCCGTTCATCGACAGCCCCTCACAGGTCAGCCCGAAGGACGCACGCGAGCTCTCCCGCCGGTTCTTCGACCGGCTCGCGACCCTGGAGGAGGGCACGCCCGAGCACCAGTACGTGCGCAACACGCTGATCGAGATGAATCTCTCCCTGGTGCGCTACGCCGCCTCCCGTTTCCGCAGCCGCGGGGACTCGATGGAGGACATCGTCCAGGTCGGCACGATCGGTCTGATCAAGGCCATCGACCGGTTCGAGCTGTCCCGCGAGGTCGAGTTCACCTCGTTCGCCGTCCCGTACATCGTCGGTGAGATCAAGCGCTTCTTCCGCGACACCAGTTGGGCCGTGCATGTGCCCCGCCGGCTCCAGGAGGCCCGGGTCGAGCTGGCCAAGGCCACCGAGGAACTCCAGACCCGGCTGGACCGGATGCCGACCACGCGCGAGCTCTCGCAGCTCATGTCGCTGTCGGAGGAAGAGGTCATCGAGGCCCGCAAGGCGGCCAACTGCTACACGTCGTCCTCCCTCGACGCCGCCCTCACCTCCGACGGCGGCGCGGACGGCGAGTCGGTGCTGGCCGACTTCATCGGCGAGGAGGAACCGGCACTGGAACTGGTGGAGAACTTCCACTCCCTGGCGCCCCTCATCGCCGAACTCGACGACCGGGAACGGCTGATCATCCATATGCGCTTCGTGGAGGAGCGCACGCAGGCGGACATCGGCAAGGAGCTCGGCATCTCCCAGATGCACGTCTCCCGCCTGATCACCCGCATGGTCCGGCGGCTGCGCACCGGGCTGCTGGGCCCCGAGATCGCCTGACACCCCTGTGCCCGGTGCCGCCGCCCGAGAGCGGTGACACCGGGCACAGCCTTGTGCGGGGACCTGTGCCCCCCGCACCGCAGACCAGCACCGGATCAGTCGCCGCACGCGTGGAGGCATTCGTGACACGAGCCCGCAACCCCTTGTCCGTCGAGGTCACCGTGCCCCGGGAGGACATCGCCCTGGTCGCGGTCGAGGGCCATCTGGACCTCGACACCGCGACCGAGTTCCAGCACCAGCTGGCCAACCAGCTCCACCACGGCCGCCGGCACTTCCTGCTCGACCTCTCCGCGGTCCCGTTCATGGACTCGTCCGGCATGAACATCGTGCTGCGGGTGTACCAGGAGGCACGCGGGGTGTCGGGAAGCGTGCACGTCATCGCGCCCGCCCCGGCCGTACGGCGGATCCTGGACCTCACCGGCGTCAGCATCACGGTCCCCGTCTCCGAGACCGTCGACGACGCCCTCGCGCTGGTCGGCACGGCGCCGCAGGCCGCCCCGGACCCGCGAACCTGACGATGCGCCACAGGCCGCCCCGGACCGGCGGACCTGACGGGCCACGCGCCACGGCCGGGGCAGGACCGGGCGGCGAGCGGGCCGGGGCCGGACGACGGCCGCCGGTCGCCGCGACAGACACGAGGAGTGAAGCAGGTGCCGGAGCACGAAGCGGAAGCACAGCAGGGATCGCCGGCCCGGCAGGTCGGGGTCTTCCTGCGCCGCCGCCGCGAGCAGATCGCGCAGCGGTGGGCCGACGAGCCGCTGTTCCGCGCGGTGTTCACCGTCTCGCGGGACGAGGCGGTCGAGGCGGGACGGTCGGTGGCCGACGCACTGGCCGAAGTCGCCGCGGCGGAACGGGTGGCGGATCCCGAGGCCACCGGATTCACCCTGGTACGGGAGCAGTTGGCGCGGATGGCCGCCTCGCGCGCCCGTGCCGGACTGGGCACCGCGCAGGTGTCGAGGGAGGTCGACGCGCTGCGGCCGCCGGTCGTGGACCTCCTGGTCGCCGACCTCGCCGGCCTCACCGACGTGCCGCCCGGACGGCTGCGGGAGTGCGAGTCCGCGCTGACCGTGCTGCTCGGCACCCTGCGGCTGGTCGTGCTGGAGACGGCGCTGAGCGAGGGCGAGGCCCTCATCGACCGGCAGCGGCTGCAACTGCTGGAGGTGGCCACGCCCGTCATCAAACTGTGGGACGGCATCGTGGCCGTACCGCTCATCGGGACGCTCGACAGCGCCCGCAGCCAGGTGGTCATGGAGACGCTGCTGGAAGCCGTCGTCGACCAGCAGGCGCGGTACGCGATCCTGGACATCACCGGTGTGCCGACGGTCGACTCGCTGGTGGCCCAGCATCTGATGAAGACGGTCGCGGCGGCCCGGCTGATGGGCGCGGAGTGCGTGGTCTCCGGCATCCGGCCCGCGATCGCGCAGACCATCGTCCACCTCGGTCTGGACCTGGGCACGGTGGTCACCCGGGCGAGCCTCGCCGACGCCCTGGCGCACGCCCTGCACCGGCTGGGGGCGGACATCGTGCACGCCACGCCGGGCGGTGCGGGGTCGCGGTGACCGACGAGTTCTCCCGCCCGCCCATGGTGCACGTGCCGGTGCTCCGGCTCGGTGACGTCCTCCTGGTCACCCTCCAGGGGGACCTGCACGACAGCACGGCCGAGCAGCTCCAGCAGGACATCACGGAGCGGATCGGCAGCAGCGGGGTGACGGGCGTCGTGATCGACATCTCCGGCATCGAGATCGTGGACTCCTTCCTCGGCCGGGTGCTGGCCGAGATCGCGGCGAAGGCGGGGCTGCTGGCGGCCAGGACCGTGGTCGCGGGCATGCGTCCGGCGGTCGCGATCACCCTGGTGGAGATGGGGCTGACGCTGCCGGGGCTGCGTACGGCCCTGAACACCGAGGCGGCCCTGCGCCTGCTCGGCGACCCGGCGCGGGCCGGCGCCGCCGGGCCGCGGCCGGGGAGACGGTGATGGAGGCGGCCGCGGGCGTCGACGCCCGCCTGCCGATCCGTTCCGACCTGGACCTGGTGTGGGTGCGCCAGCATGTGCGCCAGGCCGCCGCCCGGCTCGGTTTCGGTCTGGTCGAGCAGACCAAGCTGGTCACCGCGGCGAGCGAACTGGCCCGCAACACCCTCGTGCACGGCGGCGGCGGACAGCTGACGGCGGCCCGGGTGGCCCAGGGGCGGGCGCAGGGGCTGCGGCTGGCCTTCAGCGACGAGGGCCCGGGGATCGCGGACCTGGAGCAGGCCCTGCGGGACGGCTACACCTCCGGCGACGGGCTGGGGATGGGCCTCGGCGGCGCGCGCCGGCTGGTGCACCGGTTCGCGATCGACAGCACCCCGGGAGCCGGCACCACGGTCACGGTGACGTCCTGGGCGGGCCGGCCGCCCCCACCGGGGCACCCGCGCGAGGAGTGGTGATGGCACGGCTGTGGGACGTACCGGTGCACGACTCGACCCGGGTGCGCGACTCCAGGGTCGCCGCCGAGGAGGCCGCGGCGATCGCCGGGCTGGACGAGCGGCGCACCGCCGCGGCCGCGCTGGTGGCCAGCGAGCTGGCCACCAACCTGCTCAAGCACGCCGGCGGCGGACAGCTCCTCGTCGACCTGGTCGCGCCGGCCACGGCCGGCGAGGGCCGGGACGGGCACGACGTCGTGCAGATCGCCGCGGTCGACCACGGTCCGGGCATGCCCGATGTCGGCGCCGCCCTGCGCGACGGGTTCTCGACGGCCGACTCGCTGGGCGCGGGCCTGGGCACCTGTGTCCGCCTCGCCGACGACTTCGGCCTGCACAGCGCCCCGGGCCGGGGCACGGTCGCCCTGGCCCGGATCGGCGCCGCCCCCGGCCGGGCCGGGCGTGCCGCCGCCGCGGTGACAGGGGGCGCGCAGCGGTGCGTGGCGCGGGCCGGCGGGATCAACATCCCGTTCGCCGGGGCGGACTGCTCGGGCGACACCTGGGCGTGGGTGCGCGCGGGCGACCGGCTGACCCTGATGCTGGCCGACGGGCTGGGACACGGGCCGCAGGCGGCTCACGCGTCGACGGCGGCGGCGCGGGTGCTCGGCCGCTCGGCCCACCTCTCCCCCGCCGAACTGCTGCGGCACCTGGACGCCGGACTGCGCGGCACCCGCGGCGCGGCCGTCGCGCTGGCCCAGCTCGACGCCGACACCGGCCGGCTGACCTTCGCGGGCATCGGGAACATCGGGGCGCGGCTGCGCGAGGGCGGCACCTGGCGGCACCTGCTGTCCCGGCCCGGCATCGTCGGCGTCCACAGCCCCGCGACCCTGCCCGAGACCCGGCTGCCGTGGGGCCCGGACCGGCTGCTGGTACTGCACAGCGACGGGCTGCCCAGCCGGTGGGTCCCGCCGTCCGACCCCGGTCTGCTGCTGGCCGACCCGGCGGTCGTGGCCGCCGTGACCGTGCGCGACGCCGGCAGTGCCGCCCGCCCGGTCAGGGACGACACCGCCGTCGCCGTACTGGCGCCGAACCCGCCGGAGGGCCCATGAGACGGGTCTGGCCGGTCGCGTCCGTCACCGACGCGGCGCGGGCCCGGATCGCCACGGCCCGGGTCGCCGCCGCGCTCGGCGTGCCCGTCCTGGAGCGCACCCGGCTGGTCACGGCGCTCAGCGCCCGGCTGCGGCAGTGCCTCACCAAGGGCGGCGGCTGGCGGCTCACGCTGGAGGCGTCCTCGGCGCCGGGCGGAAAGCGGTCGCTGCACGCCCTGGTACGTCCCCGGGAGGGCGGCGAGCCGACGTGGCGGATGGCGGTGCGCTGCACCGAGGAGGCCCGGACGGCGGGGCCCGACGCGGTGGCCGACGGTCCCGGACTGCTGGCGGAGGCCCTGCTCGGCGCCGACGAGGACACCGCTCTCGTGCTGGGCAAGCTCGCGGACCAGGAGGCGCTGGTCGCCTATCACCGCGAGGAGCTGCACCAGACGAACCAGGGCGTGCTCGCGCTGCACGGCGAGCTGGACGCCGCCGGACGGGCCCAGCGCGAGGCGTTCGCCGCCGAACGCGCGGCGCATCGGGAGGCGGAGCGCGCCCGGCGCAGGCTGACCTTCCTGGCCGACGCGAGTGCGGTGCTCACGGCGTCCCTGAACCACGACGAGATCGTGCGCAGGCTGCCCGAGCTGCTGGTCCCCGAGTACGCCCGCAGCGTCGACGTCTGGCTGTTCGACGCCGAGGACGAGCAACGGCTCCCGGAACCGTCCCGGACCGACACCGGCCGGCAGCCGCCCGGGACCACAACTGCCGAGGACGGCGGCCGGCACCCCGGCGCCGCCGCACCGGCCGGCCCCCACGCCGACGCGCCGGAGCGGGGCGGCGGACCCGGGCGGTCCGGGGCACGTCCTGCCGCCGCCGTGCTCGCGGCCCGCACCGGCCGGCCCCAGTACGCCGCCGGGCACCCCGGCGGGCTGCCCGGCGTCGACGACCAGCCGCCCTCGGCGCTGGACCCGGCCCGGCCGCTGCTGTGCATCCCGCTGCCCACCCGGCACGCACCCCTCGGCGTGCTGACGCTGTCCCCGCCGGGCGGACGCTGGGACCCCGACGACGCGGTCATGCTGGTCGAGCTCACCCGGCGGGCCAGCACCGCCATCGACAACGCCCGGCGTTTTGAACACAACCGGGACATCGCCGAGACGCTCCAGCGCGCCCTGCTCACGGACCTGCCCCGCACCCCGGGCCTGCGCCTGGCGGCCCGCTATCTGCCGGCCACGTACGGGCTGAACATCGGCGGGGACTGGTACGACGCGTTCCGTCAGCCCGACGGGAGCCTGATCACGGTGATCGGCGACGTGACCGGGCACGGGCTGCACGCGGCCGTCATGATGAGCCAGCTGCGCACCGCGCTGCGCGCGTACGCCGTCGACGGCGGCAGCCCGGGCGAGTTGCTCACCCGGCTGCACGTACTGCTGCGTCATCTGCAACCCGATCTGTACGCCACCGCGGTCATCGCCCGTTTCCATCCGGACGACCCCACGGTGACCTGGGCGGCCGCCGGTCATCCGCCACCCGTGCTGCGCGGGGCCGACGGAGGCGTCCGGGTCCTCGACGCCAAACCCGGCGCGATGCTCGGCATCCCGCTGGAGCAGCGGATCGCCGACCACACCGTGCGGCTGTCCCCGGGCTGCACGCTGGCGCTCTACACGGACGGTCTGGTGGAGCGCCGGGCCCGGGGGATCGACGCGGGCATCGAACGGCTGGCGGCCGCGCTCGGCGCGTTCCGCCCGGCGGAGCTGGACGCGGACCTGGACGGCGTGGCGGACCGGATGCTGCGTCCGCTGCTCGGCGACTCCCCGCGCGAGGACGACGTGTGCCTGTTGCTGTGCCACGTCGACGGCCCGAGCGGCCGGACCCGGCAGCCGGGGCCGCCGCCGTCCTGACCGCGCGGCGGCCCGTGCGGAGCGCGCGGCGGCCCGTGCGGAGCGCGCGGCGGCCCGTGCGGAGCGCGCGGCGGCCCGTGCGGAGCGCGCGGCGGCCCGTGCGGAGCGCGCGGCGGC
>NZ_JBEOWS010000322.1:0-11231 GCF_040296125.1 Streptomyces sp. NPDC002265
CAATGCCGAGTCGCGGCTCGTGCGGCACAACGTGCTCCATCCGCAGGACGTGCGCACCCTGGGCAACAGGGTTGCGCCGCATGCGGTTTTCACGAACCCGCAGATCGCCAGTGTCGGACTGACCGAGCAGGAGGCGCGTCGGCGCGGGATCGAATACGTGGCCAGTGTCCGTGACTACGCGGATACCGCGTACGGGTGGGCTCTGGAGGACACCACCAGTTTCGTGAAAGTCCTGGCGGACCCTGTTGAGCGTACGATCCTGGGCGCGCACATCATCGGACCGCAGGCTGCGACGCTCATCCAGCCGTTGATCCAGGCGATGACGCTGGGTCTGACGGTGGACCGGATCGGCCGGGACGTGCTGTACATCCACCCGGCCCTGACCGAGGCTGTCGAACAGGCCCTGCTGGACCTGTGATCCCGACCGCCCTGGGTTACCTCGTTCGTTCGGCACCTTCTCGCAGGGGGTGCCGTCGGCGTGGGTGCCGCACAGCCGGTAGGTGAGCACGCTGCGGTGCCTGCACAGTCGGCGCAGGGCGGTGGCCGCGAGTGCGGCACAGGCGTGCGGCATCGGCCGGTGTGCTCCCGAGGCCGCAGGCCATGGACCACGCGGAATGCAGATCCGGCGGCCGGCCAGGACGACAGGCCGAGCACCCAGGCGGCGCATGTGCAGTAATAGCGGCGCATGTGCAGTAATAGGTGTATAGGGGGTGTAGCGGTCACGGAGGATGAGGTCGGGTGTGAACGAGCGTCGTACCCCATCAGCAGACCCGCTGCCCAGCGATACCGATCCGTCGCAGGGCCGTGTGAACCGGGCCCTGCACGAGATGCCCGACGCACTCCTGCTCGTGGACGGCCAATGGCGGATCTACTACGCCAACGCGGCGGCAGAACGGCTCCTCACTGCAGACGGATCCGCCCAAACCCTTGTGGGGTATCTGCTCTGGGAGGCCGCCAGGACATTCCAGGGCGAGGGGGTCGTCGAAGACTTCTGCAAGCGCACCGCTGCCGGCGGCCTGCCTGGCGGGTTCGATGTGAAACGACCCACCGACGGGCGCTGGTACCACCTGCGGCTCGGGCCGGTGCCTGACGGCACGGCCGTACACATCTGCGACATCACGGAGTCGAAGGCCCGGGAGGCCGAAGCCGCCCGGGCGCACCAGGCGGCTGTGGAGCAGGCCGAGCGGATCAAGGATCTGACCATTTCCCTGTCCGGGGCCCTGACGGTTCAGGATGTGGTCTCGGCGGTGGCCCAGCACGTGCTGCCGCCCTTCAAAGCCTCCGGCCTGACGATCGGACTCCTTGAGGAAGCCAGGCTGAACCGCGTCCGGATCGTGGGCGCGATCGGCTATCCGGAAAGCTTCACCAAGATGGTGGAAACCGAGCTGGTCTCCGCCGCTTCACCGGTGAGCGACGTCCTCAACAGCGGTGTCCCTCTCTTCATCGACACCGCGCAGGAGCACATCCGCCGTTACCCGCACGTGGCGCACCGCATCGATGCCTCCGGCAAGAAGTCGTGGGCCTTCCTGCCCCTCATCGCCTCCGGCCGATCGATCGGCGCATGCTCGATCTCCTTCACCGACCAACGCCGGCTCGACGAGGCGGAGCAGACCCTGCTGACCGCACTCAGCGCACTGATCGCCCAGGCCCTGGAACGCGCCCGGCTTCACGATGCCGAACACCTCCGTGCACGTGAGCTCCAAAGAGGGCTCCTCCCACGTGCTCTGCCCACGGTGCCCGCCCTCACCGCTGCAGCCCGTTACATCCCTGCCGGCGATGCCGCGGACGTCGGGGGAGACTGGTACGACGTCCTGCCCCTGTCATCCGGACGCGTCGCCCTGGTGATCGGCGACGTCATGGGCCACGGTCTCTGCGAAGCGGCAGCCATGGGCCGACTGCGCACCGCGGTCCACACACTCGCCGACCTGGAACTGTCCCCGGACGACCTCCTGGCCCACCTCAACGACCTCGTCGCCGAACTCGGGGAGGACTTCTACGCCACCTGCCTGTACGCGGTCTACGACCCCACCGACGCCAGTTGCACCTGCGCCGCAGCCGGCCACCCTCCACCCGCGCTGGTCGATCCACAGGGCACGGTGCGCCTTTTGGACCTGGAGCCGAACTCCCCACTGGGAGTCTGCGATCCCCCCTTCGGAACCACCCGACTGCACGTCCCCGACGGCAGCCTGCTGGTGCTTTACACCGACGGCCTGGCCCAGACCGCCACACGGACCATCGACCAAGGCATGGCCCTCCTCACCCGCACCCTCGCCGAGGCGCTGAACAAGCCCGACACGGACGGTGACACTGCCCAGGCCGACCATGACCAGACCAGGCACGTCGTCCACCCCGCGCCGGATACGCCGCTGGAGCGGCTGTGCGACGCCCTGACCGCGAACCTGCTGCCGACGCTGTCGAACACAGCCGACGACGCCGCCCTTCTCATTGCCCGTCTTCACTCACTGGACGCCGCCGACATGGCCAGCTGGACCCTGCCGGAAGAACCACGTGCCGCAGGCCAGGCCCGTGCACTGATCCGCGAACAACTGGCCCGCTGGGATCTCGACGCCCTCACGATGACCACCGAACTCATCGTCAGCGAGCTGGTCACCAACGCCGTCCGCTACGCACGGGGCCCTATCCGCCTCCGCCTGCTGCGCAGCGATGTCCTTGTATGCGAAGTAGCCGACGGCAGCCTCACCACGCCTCACGTCCGCCGAGCCACGGACACCGACGAGGGCGGGCGCGGCCTTCAGCTGGTCAATGCCCTGACTCACCGCTGGGGTGCCCGCTACGAGACCTCCGAGAAGTACGTCTGGACCGAACAACAACTGCCGCAAGCGATGCCGATGTAAGAGAGCAGACACGCGAAAGGTCCCGGGAACACCCCTCCAGCTCCCCGGAGAGGGGCAGTTGGGCCGAGCGGCTGCACCGCATCTCGACGTCCCTCGCGTCCATGTGACCGGCGAGGGCGTGTATCCGGGGGCCGCAAGCGCAACGCGTTCCAGTGGAGCACCGCGGCCAGCGCCGGCCGGACCGGCGCTGTCACCCATCTGTCTCCGGGACCACAACCGCACCGCGCCGCCGTCATTCCACGCGGCACCGGCCAGCAGGCGTCCGTTCGGGCTGAAGGCCACCGCGTACACCCTGGTCGAAGCCCCGGCCAGGGACTACCCCTTTGACGCATGAGCACCGCGGAAGGCCGCCTCCCGGCCGGACAGCCTGGCCGTTCAGGGAGGCGGCCGGCCGTGGCCGGGACGCTCGCTCGAATCAGTCCCGCGAATCACCGAACAGGATGCGGTAACCGATGAGCAGAACCAGGGAGCCGCCGATCGCAGCACCCCAGGTGCAGACGAGCCGTCGAGGTGCTGTGACTCATCCATGACATCGCGCAATTCGGGGACTGACAGAGGCTCGGTCACGTCGATCGCAGCGAAGAAGGGAGGGGCAAGCAACGGAGGCGGCGCGTACGACGGAGTCGACCGGGAGGTCCAGGCCGGTCCGACCCTGGTCCCCGGCAAGGTCTGGATGATCTCTCCGATACTCGGTTCCGAGGCGCGAGCCGCGGCCGCGGCTTCGAGCAGGTGCACCAGGCCGGAGCCGCGTCGTCGGCAGGACGGCGGCACCGAACCGGCCTGCCACTACTGCGCGGACCGGAAACTCCGCTCGGTCGCCGGGCCCCGGCGAGAAGGTGCGGGTGTGCCATCGGCGCGCTGAGGCCGAGAAATCGGGCCCTAGACTGGGCCGGCGCACGGGCGTCGGCTGTGCAGCGGGCAGACGGGAGAGGGCTGTGCAGGGCAACGTCGGTGGTTTCGAGGATCCGTCCGCCGAAGTCCTTGTCGAGGCGGCTGCCGTGTTCGGCCTGCTCGCCTCATCGGCCCGGCTGCACCTGGTGTGGGCGCTGTCGCAGGGCGAGTGCGATGTGACACATCTCGCCGACCGGGTGGGCGGTGCGCTGCCCGCGGTCAGCCAGCACCTGGCCAAGCTGAAGCTCGCCGGGCTCGTGCGTTCCCGCCGCGAGGGCCGGCGGCAGATCTATTACGTCGACGACGCCGATATCGTCACTGTGGTGCGGGTGATGGTCGGACAGCTGACCGCACGTTCCGAGCACGCGCTCGCGCCGGTGCGCGAGCTGCGCGGGCCCGGTGGCTGAGGCCACCGCGGCCTTTGGCCGGAACACCGCGACATCTGGCTCTCCGGCCGTATGCGCGCCCGTCGAGGGGGCCGCACCGAGAGTCTCCGTGCCGACTGTGCTGGAGGTGCTGCGTCGGCTGGACAGCGGCCCGCGCGGTCTGACCGAGGCGCAGGCCGAGGAGCGCCTCGCCCGGCTGGGCGGGAACGCTGCTCCGGACCGGCGCGAGGCCTCCTGGCCGCGCCTGTTCGTCCGCAGCCTGCGAGATCCGTTCACGGCGGTGCTCGGGTGCCTCGGTCTGGTCTCGGCAGCCGTCTTCGCCTGGGGTACGGCCTCCGTGATTCTCCTGCTGGTCGTGGTCAGCTGTGCGCTGCGCGCCTCCGGGGAACACCGGGCCGACCGGTCCACGGCCGCACTGCGTGAGTTGGTCGCCACGACCGCCACCGTTGTACGGCGCTCCGACGACGAAGCCGCCGCGACGACCCGCGAGGTGCCCGTGGCCGAGCTGGTGCCCGGCGACGTGATCCGGCTGGGACCGGGCGACCTGGTGCCGGCGGACGTCCGCCTGCTGCGGGCGAGCGGCCTGACGGTGCACCAGTCCGCGTTGACCGGAGAGTCCGCACCCGTCGCCAGATCCGCCGACGACCTGCCTCGCGCGACCGGCGGCGATGGAGGTCGCCTGGCTCGGGCGGAACCGGGAGCGGGGGAGTTCGAACAGCCGCAGTACTGCTTCCAGGGCAGCAGCGTGGCCTCGGGCAGTGCCACCGCGGTCGTCACCGCGACCGGCGCGCACACCCGGTTCGCGGCCGCACACGACCGCACGGCCGGCCGGCCGGAGTCGAGCGCCTTCGACCGGTCCGTGAACGGCATCTCCTGGATCCTGATCCGGTTCATGCTGGTCACTCCGCCGCTGGTGCTGATGGCCAACGCGGCGCTGCGTGGCCGCGGCCTGGAGACACTCCCGTTCGCCGTGGCGGTGGCGGTCGGGCTGACCCCGGAGATGCTGCCGGTCCTTGTCACCCTGTGCCTGGCCCGCGGTGCCTCGCTGCTGGCCCGCACCCACGGGGTGATCGTCAAGCGGCTGCCCGCCCTGCACGACGCCGGCGCCGTGGACGTGCTGTGCCTGGACAAGACGGGCACCCTCACCCAGGACCGGCCGGTCACCGATCGCGCCCTCGACCCGGACGGCCGGGACGACCCCGAAGTCCTCCACTGGGCTGCCGTCAACGCCTGGTGGACCCTGCAACTCGCCGACCTGCCGGAACCCGACGCTCTCGACGAGGCGATCCTGGACGCGGCCGAGGAGGACGAGCTGATGGCGTACGACGGTGTCGCGGCCGTGCCCTTCGCCCCGGACCGCCGGCTTGCCACCGTGGTGGTCCGCACACCGGGCCGGCTCGGCCGGCACACCCTGGTCGTCAAGGGCGACGTCGAGGCCGTTCTGGAACGCTGTGCCCTCGGTGACGACGAGCGGGAACGGCTGCGCGGCCTCGCCGCCCGGCAGGCCGACGGCGGAGTGCGCGTCCTGGCGGTCGCCACCGCGGAGCGTTCCGCCCGCGGGCGCGACTACCTGCCGTCCGACGCACGCGGCCTCGTCCTCCGCGGTCTGATCACCCTGCGGGACGCGCTCGCGCCCACCGCCGCCGATGCGCTCGGGGTGCTCACCGACCGGGGCGTCACCGTCAAGGTCCTCACCGGCGACCATCCGGGTACGGCCGTGCGCGTGTGCCTCGATCTGGGCATCCCCGTCGGCGAGGACGCCGTGCTCACCGCCGACCGCGTCGACACGCTCTCCGACGCCGAACTCGGCGAAGCCGCCGTCCGTACGACCGTCTTCGCGCGCTGCACCCCGGACCACAAGGCACGGATCACCCAGGCCCTGCGGACCGCCGGGCACACGGTGGGCTTTCTCGGCGACGGGGTCAACGACGCGCCCGCCCTGCGCGCCGCCGACGTCGGTATCGCCCCCCGGGAGGCCGCCGACGTGGCCAGGGAAGCCGCGGACGTGGTGCTCGCCGCGAAGGACCTCACGGCGATCGCCCACACCGTCGCGGCGGGCCGCCACGCGGGCGGCAACATCGCCACGTATCTGCGCGTCACCCTGTCGTCCAACCTGGGCAACGTCCTCGCGATGCTCTCCGCCGGTCTGCTGCTGCCCTTCCTGCCGATGCTTCCGGCGCAGGTGCTGATGCAGAACCTGCTCTTCGACGCCGCCCAGCTCACCTTCGCCCACGACCGTCCCCACCCCGCCGTGCTGCACCGGCCGACCAGGCTCGACCCACGGGACCTCCTGCGATTCATCACCGGCTTCGGAGTCCTCAACGCCGTCGCCGACCTGGCCACCTTCGGCGTCCTCGCACTCGCCGTGCACCGGCCGGGGAACGGCGACGACGAAACGGTCTTCCACTCCGGATGGTTCACCGAGAACCTGCTCACCCAGGCCCTGGTGATGGTGCTGCTGCGCGCAGGCCGCCGTACCGCCGAGACCCGCAGGTCGGGCCCGGTCACCCGGGCCGCGCTCGCGCTGGCCGCGATCGGCCTGGCACTGCCCCCCTCACCACTCGGGCCGGTGCTCGGTCTGACCGCTCTGCCACCGGTGTACTACCTGCTGCTCGTCGCTGTCCTGGCCCTCTACGCATCGGCCCTGCTGGCGGCAAGGGCACGGTCCGGGCGCCGAGGCGGCAACGGGCCCTGATCCGGAGTCCGGCCCGAGCGATCGCCGGTGTCCCGCGCTGCCGACCGGCCGAAGGCGGGAAGGGCTCTCGGCCCGGGCAGAGGCGTCGGATCCCCGGACAGCAGGGCGGCCGGGGCGCAGGTCGCGCCGGGGCACAGGCGGGCCCTGGCCGAACGCGGCGCCGCGTGGATCACGGCGCGGTTCGGGAAGAGCACGCGCTGATCTTCTCCGTCCGCCTCCGGCCGGCAGAGTGCCGTGCCGGGAAGGGCCGTGAGCAGGACGAGAGCGCCGAAGGCGTTCGATGCCGCGTCGGCCGACGGCATGCAAGCGATCGCCCGGGTGGACAGGACGGGCGGGCCCCTGTGTCACCGCGCCGCATCACGTGAGCAGGCCCAGGCCTGGACGGCGGTTCTATGAGATGCCTCACGCGTGAATCGCCCCACGGGCTGCGCTGCCCGCGCCGTGGGTTTGTTAGATTGCGCAACTATGCAAGCAAGGTGGCGTGTTCGCCTCGCCTGCCCGTATACCGCCGCTGACGCCCGGCCGTGCCTCGAAGGCCGGCCCGAACCGTTCATGGGAGTGGGAGATGACAGACCCGTGGGACGGCCCCGGCAGCCAGGTTACACAGAGCCGCGACGCCCAGGTCCCCGGTCAGCGGACGGGCGGTCCTGACGGCGATCGGCCGAGGGGTGGCCGCGCCGCGGGACGGGCGGCCTCCCGCTCCCGCGACGCCGGGCGGTCGCGGCGCCGGGCCCGTCGGGCCCGCCGCGGCGGGCGGGCGCTGAAGATCGCCGTGGTGTGCCTGGCCGTCCTGGTCATGGGGACGGCCGGCGCCGGCTGGTGGTTCTACCAGCATCTGAACGGCAACATCAACAGCGTCTCGCTCGACGGCAAGGGCGGCACGGAGAAGGCGGACGCGTTCGGGCGCACCCCGATCAACATCCTCGTGATGGGTTCGGACGGCCGCACCAGCAAGGCGGACTGCAAGCTCGGCGGCGGCTGCTCGCAGACCGGCGTGCAGACCGGCAGCAACGCCGACGTGCAGATGGTGGTGCACATATCCGCCGACCGCTCGAACGCCACCGTGATGAGCATCCCGCGCGACACCATCACCGACATTCCGGCCTGCAAGGACAGTGGGAGCGGCCGGTCCACGGCCGGCTACCGCGGCCAGATCAACAGTGCGCTGCAGTACGGACCGGCCTGCCAGGTGGCCGCCGTCCACCAGCTCACCGGCGTTCCCATCGACCACTTCGTGAAGCTCGACTTCTCCGGCGTGGTCAAGATGTCCGACGCGGTCGGCGGTGTCTCCGTCTGCGTCAGCGACGACGTCTACGACACCTACTCGCACTTGAAGCTCTCCAAGGGCACGCACACCCTCACGGGCGAGGCGGCGCTGCAGTTCGTCCGCTCCCGCCACGGCTTCGGCGACGGCAGCGACCTGGGCCGAACCGTCTCGCAGCACATCTTCCTCAGTTCGATGATCCGCAAGTTCAAGAGTGCGGGCACGCTCACCGACCCCACCGCGGTCTACGGACTCGCCGATGCGGCCACCAAGGCGCTGACCGTGGACGACGGCCTGGGCAGCGTGACGAAGCTGATCGGCCTGGCCGCCGACCTGAACAAGGTCCCCACGAAGCGGATGACCTTCGCGACGATGCAGACGGCCCCTGATCCGAACGACAGCAACCGCGTGGTGGTGGGCACGGGCGCGAAGACGCTGTTCGCCGCGATCGCCGACGATCAGTCGCTGACGACCGGTTCGGGCAAGAAGTCCGTGGCGGCCGCCGCGACCGCCGGGGCCACCGCCTCGGCGGTGCCCGCCTCCGAGGTCGCCGTGACGGTGGAGAACGGCACCGGCATCACCGGCCGCGCCTCGTCGATCGCCACCGCGCTCACCGGCCAGGGCTTCAGCTCCGGGACGACGACGGCCAACGCCCCGAGCCCCGCGACCACCACCACCCTCACCTACGGCCCCAGCCGGAAGGGCGAGGCGAAGACGGCAGCCAAGGCCCTGGACCTGCCCGCCGCCCACCTGAAGCAGGGCACAGGTGACGGTCTGACCCTGGTGATCGGCAGCGACTGGCCCAGCGGCACGAGCTATCCGGGCGGCACCGCCGCGCCCGCCGACACGAAGGCGGCCGTCGCCAATGCCCACGCCCAGACCGCCGACCAGGCCAAGACCTGTGCCGAGGTCAGCCCCTACCGGACCGTCTCGCTCCACGGCGTCGCCATGACCCCGGCCCAGGCGTACGCGGCCGCGCGCGGCAAGCCCGACTCCGACGAGTGAGGCGGCCGAGCGGCGTCGCTCCACTTTCCCCGGCGTGACGCCCTTCCCGCGCCGGCACGAGTGTCCACCGCTGGCTGCGCTGCACGCGTGCCGGGGCCGCAGGCGTGCAGCGCGGCACTGCCCTACCGCCGCGTGCCGCATCCCGGGCAGAATGCCGCTCCGTCCGGTACCACGGCGGAGCAGGACGCACACCGGTCGGACTGGGCCAGGTGATAGCCGCAGCCGGAGCAGTAGGCGGCTCCGTGGGTCTCGGTCCTGCACTGGGGGCAGACAAGCTGCCGGGCCGCGGTGGGGTCGTAGTTCTGTCCGCCGTGCTGTCCCGCGGCGTGGGCCCGCTGCGAGGCCATGTCGTTCAGGCCGCGCTGCTGAGCCGCCATGGCCTCGGCCGCGGTGTCCGGGGCGCAGTGCAGGCACAGTCCCTGCGCGGCGTTCCAGCAGCGCCCGCAGACGTAGTCGGTGCAGCGTGCGCAGCGGTTGAAATGCCCCTGCGCGTTGCCGATGGCTCGCTGGAAGGCCTGGTCGCGGGCCTGGCCCCAGCCGGCCCCCGCGAGCCCGTCGGCCGCTGACGTGACCGCCCTGCCCGTGTTGCCGAGCAGGCTCCAGGCCACGTCGGTGCCCTTCCTGAGCCAACTGGCGGCCCGTTCACCTGCGTACGCTTCGAACGGCGAACGCCAGGTGTCGAAGCAGCGCGAGCACGAGAACTCGAACTGGAAGCCGGCGCCTGTGCCGCTGCGTTCACACAGATCACGGTAGTTGTGGCTGAAGTAGATCTCGCTGCTCACGCGGTCCCCCCACGGTTCGCATCGCCGGCACACTGGCCGACGACGCAGGCGGAAGGCTACTGGTTCTCGCCAAGTGCCAGGGCGATCAGGCCACATCGGGACCATATGGTGGCATCCGTGAGGCAACCGGGCGGGTCGCACCGGGCGCAGTCGTCGTGAGCGCGGCCGGCAGTGCCGTTCTCGCCGCGCTGCGCGTGCGGTTCCGACCCGCCCGAAGCCGGTCGCCGGGCTCGTGCGGCCGTCTCTGCCCGGCGCCGCCGACCGGGCTCGGGCCGGCGCCGGCCTTCACGGATGCCCCTGATCGATCCGACTCGCCTGGCGGGACAGCCGGTCCCGACTTCGTGGTTGTACAGTTGCGCAAGACGGCAACGAAGGCAGGCGGTACGGCGTCCGTGGCACGTACCGATGTCGAGCGTAGACAAGGGGGCGTGATGCTCCGCAACGGACTGGAACCCTGGCACCTGCTGATCGTGGTGATCATGATCGTCCTGTTGTTCGGCTCCAAGAAGTTGCCGGAGGCGGCACGGGGGCTGGGCAAGTCCCTGCGCATCCTCAAGAGCGAGGCCAAGGCCATGAAGGAAGACGGTGCACCCCGGCCCGCCGACGCCTCGGCCGAGCCGGGCACCCCGATCATGCAGACCACGACGGGAGACGCCGAGACGTCCCGGCCGGCGACGGAGCCGCACGCAGCCCGCTGACGCGGTCTGTCGTACGGGTGACAGGCCTGCAACGTCGCAGCCGTAACGCGCGGTTGAACGGTCGCGCCCTGGTTCCGGCGGTGAGGCCGTGCGCCGCGCTTGCTCGGCGGTGCGGCCCCTGTGCCGGCATCCGTGAGGCAATCGGGCGGGTCCGGGCGGCCTTGCCGGCCGACCGCGTCAGCTCGGGCAGCTTCCTGATGCCCACCGCCACGACGACCGTGACAGGGACGACGGCGAGTTCGCTCAAGCCGAAGATCGGACTGCCCTCCGCACCGCGATCTACATTGCTGTAGAAGTGTCTCCTGGGCAGTGATCACCCAACAAGTCGGCCTCGCAACCGGATTGGCCGCAGGGTGTCCCGAGCGGCAAGGAGCCACGGCAACAGCATGCTGGAGCAGCACGACCAGGAGAGCGCCGGCGAAGCCCGGTCCGTCCGCAGGGAACTGGCCCGCCGGTGCAGGGGCGTCACGGAAGCCCGGTGGTTCGCCCTGAGCGTGTTCGCCGTGATCCTCCTCAACGCCGCGTTACCGGGACTCTTGCGGAAAGCCCCGGCGTTCACACCGGGGATGAATGCGTCTCAAGACTGCTCTGACGTGCACGTTAGAGCGGACGTTTTTGCTGCTCGATGTACTGGCGCACGATCGCCAACGGTGCT
>NZ_JBEOWS010000323.1:0-11135 GCF_040296125.1 Streptomyces sp. NPDC002265
GGAGGGTCCCGTAGCGGGCCGGAAACCACGTACCGTGCGCTCACACCTTGCGGTCACGTGCCGCGCGCTCACACCTTGTCGACGATCCCCACCCTCCCCTCGGCGCGGGCGCAGTGACCGCCGCAGTACCAGTGGCCCTCGACCTCGACGCCCTGGCCGATGATCTGCACCCGGCAGTGCTCGCAGATGGGGGCCATGCGATGGATCGCACAGGAGAAGCAGTCGAAGACGTGGACCGCGCCCTGCGCGTGCACTTCAAAACTCATGCCGTAGTCGTTGCCGCAAACTTCGCATCTCGCCATGGGCCACAGGGTGGGCCGTCACCGCCCGGCGGGCGAGCGGACGGCGGGCGAGTCGTGCGGCAATCACCCGTCCGTACGGGTCACTCCCCGGCGGGCTCCACATCACGCAGCAACTGTCCGAAGGCCGCCTCGTCGACGACCGGGGTGCCGAACTGGCGCGCCTTGAGCACCTTCGACGTGCCCGAGTCGGGGTCGTTCGTCACCAGCAGGCTGGTCAGCCGGGACAGGCTGGTGGCCACGTGCAGCCCGGCGTCGGTCGCGCGGTCCTCCAGCAGCTCGCGGTCGGTCGAGGTGTCGCCCGAGAAGGCGACCCGCATGCCCTGCTTGAGCGGTTTGCCGTCCTCGTAACGTCCCGGGTTGGGATAGGGGCAGGCGGGCCGTTTCCGGGAGGGACGCCAACTGCTCTGCCCGTAGCCGCCGTAGCCACCGCTCCCGCTGCCCGCCTGCCGGCCGATCCGGGGCGCGGGCCGGTCCTGCCACTCGGTCAGCGGCAGGCACTCGTGCAGCGGCAGCCGCACACCGCCCGCCGCCGCGGCCCGCAGGCTGGGCCGGAACGCCTCCGCCAGCACGCGCGCGTCGTCCAGCGCGTGGTGCGCCCGCTGCTGTACGACGCCGAAGTGGGCCGCCAGCGTCGCCAGCTTGTGGTTGGGCAGCGGCAGGCCCAGCTCCTTGGAGAGCGCGATGGTGCACAGCCGCTGCCGCACCGGCGCCTCGCGCTCGGCGCGCGCGTACTCGCGGGCGATCATCTGCCAGTCGAAGACGGCGTTGTGCGCGACCAGCACCCGGCCCGCCAGCCGCGCGGCGAACTCCTCGGCGATCTCCGGGAACAGCGGCGCCCCTTCGAGCACGTCGCTCGTCAGGCCGTGGATCCAGACCGGGCCCGGGTCGCGCTCCGGATTGACCAGCGTGTACCAGTGGTCCTCGACCTCGCCGCGCGCGTCCAGCCGGTACACGGCCGCGGAGATTATCCGGTCGTCCCGGGCCAGGCCCGTGGTCTCCACGTCGACGACCGCGTATCCCTGCGGATACGCGGCCGGCCACGACGGGGGGAACGACGCTGCGGTCGTGCGGTCTTCGAGCATGGTCAATGAGGATACGGGCCCCCGCCGACAGCGCGGCGCACCGCCCGGGGGCGACCGGTTGCGCCCCGGGCGCGGCGCACCCCCGGCCGCGCCGGTCCGGCCGAGCGTCGGTCCGGCCGAGCGTCGGTACGGTCCGCCGGGACCGCGGATGGGATCCTCGCGGTGTGACGCAACCGACGCACGACGAAGCCCACGGCGGCGCGCTGGGCTCCCGGCTCAACTGGCTGCGCGCCGCGGTCCTCGGCGCCAACGACGGCATCGTCTCCACCGCCGGGCTCGTCGTCGGCGTGGCCGGCGCCACCCAGGCGCGCCCGGCGCTGCTGACGGCGGGTCTGGCCGGACTGCTCGCCGGGTCGCTGTCGATGGCGGCGGGGGAGTACGTGTCGGTGTCGACCCAACGGGACTCCGAGAAGGCGGCGCTGGCCACGGAGAAACGGGAGCTGAAGGAGGCGCCCGAGGCCGAACTGGACGAGCTCACCGGGCTGCTCCAGGAGCGCGGGCTGTCCCGGGAGGTGGCGCGGGAGGCGGCCCAGCAGCTGACGGAACGCGACGCGTTGAAGGCCCACGCGCGCGTGGAGCTCGGCATCGACCCCGACGCCCTCGCCGACCCCTGGCACGCGGCCTGGGCGAGCTTCGCGGCGTTCACGGTGGGCGCGCTGCTGCCGCTGCTGGCCATCGTCCTGCCCCCGGCGCACTGGCGGGTGCCCGTCACCGTGGTGTCCGTGCTGGCCGCCCTCGTCCTGACCGGCTGGGCCAGCGCCCGGCTCGGGGCGGCGGCCCCGGGGCGGGCGGTGCTGCGCAACGTGGTGGGCGGGGCGGTGGCCATGGCGGTCACCTACGCGGTCGGGACGCTGCTGGGGGTGGCGGGGGCGTGACGGCGGGCAGCCCGTTGGCGGAGATCACCAAGAAGCAAGCGCGTACCTCCGGTAATACTTGTGGTTAACAGCATCTAGTTCCCGGCGACCAGCGGTTCTACGGTGCGTCCATGCCGAACCTGCCCGACGTCGTGATGTGGTCGATACCCGCCTTCGTGCTGCTCGCCGTGATCGAGATGATCAGCGTCCGCCTCCATCCCGACGAGGACGCGGCCGGATACGCGGCCAAGGACGCCGCGACGAGCGTCGGCATGGGACTCGGAAGCCTCGTCTTCGACTTCTTCTGGAAGATCCCGATCGTCGGCCTCTACGCGGCGGTCTACGCGGTGACCCCGCTGCGGGTGCCCGTCCTGTGGTGGACGATCCCGCTGATGCTGCTCGCCCAGGACTTCTTCTACTACTGGTCCCACCGCGGCCACCACGTCATCCGCCTTCTGTGGGCCTGTCATGTCGTCCACCACTCCAGCAGGAAGTTCAACCTCACCACCGCCCTGCGCCAGCCGTGGACCTCGCTGACCTCCTGGCCGTTCTACCTCCCCCTGGTGGCCGCCGGTGTGCACCCGGCCGCGCTCGCGTTCTGCTCCTCCGTCAACCTCGTCTACCAGTTCTGGATCCACACCGAGCGGATCGACCGGATGCCCCGGCCCTACGAGTTCGTGTTCAACACGCCGTCCCACCACCGGGTGCACCACGCCTCCCAGGGCGGCTACCTCGACCGCAACTTCGGCGGGATCCTGATCGTCTGGGACCGGCTGTTCGGATCGTTCGCGCCGGAGACCGAGCGGCCGGTGTACGGGCTGACGAAGAACATCGCCACCTACAACCCGCTCAGGGTCGCCACCCACGAGTACGTCGCCATCGCCAGGGACCTGAGGGTGGCGCGCAGTTGGCGCGAGCGCGCCGGCCGGGTGTTCCGGGGACCGGGCTGGCAGCCGGCGCCGGCCGTCGGCGCCCCGGTCGTCGGCGCCCCCGTAGAGGAGGCCGGCGCCGCATGAGAGCCGCCCGCCTCCTGCTCGCCGCCTTCGGTCTGGCCGTCGCGGCCGACCTGGTCTGCGTACTGACCGGCGCGGACGCCGGGCACACGGTCGCCAAGGCGCTGCTGATGCCGCTCCTCGCCGCCTGCGCGGTGCTGCGCGGCGCGCCCCGTCTGCTGGTCGCCGCCCTCCTGTGCGGCTGGGCCGGGGACGTCCTGCTGCTGTCCGACGCCGACCCCGCCTTCCTCGCCGGGATGGCCGCCTTCGCCGCCGGGCACGTCTGCTACCTCGCCCTGTTCCGTACGGCGGGCTCCGCACGCGTGCGTGCCGGACTGCTCGTGCCCGGCTACGCCGTGGTCCTGCTCATCCTCGTGGCGCTGCTGTGGCCGGACCTGCCCGCGGGCCTGCGCGTCCCGGTCGCCGCCTACAGCGCCCTGCTCACCGCCATGGCCTGTGCGGCGGCCGGCCGGTTCGGGCTGGTCGCGGGGATCGGCGGCGCGCTGTTCATGGCCTCCGACACTCTCATCGCGACCTCTCTCGCCGACTGGCCGCAGCTGCCGAATCCCGGCTTCTGGGTGATGCTGACCTATGCCGCCGCGCAGTTCCTGCTGGTCCAGGGCACCCTCGGTGAGCGCGAGGTGCCCGCGGCGACGTACGGTGAAGTGCGCTCGACCACCCCCTGAGCGCATCGCACGTACCCGCACGAGAAGGATCCTCGACATGCGCGCCACCACCATCCACGCCCCCTTCGACATGCGGGTGGAGGACGTGCCCGAGCCGGTGGTGCAGCTGCCCACCGACGCCGTGGTCCGGGTGCTGCGCGCCTGCATCTGCGGCAGCGACCTGTGGGCCTACCGCGGCACCGCGGCCCGGCAGCCCGGGCAGCGGATCGGGCACGAGTTCCTCGGCGTGGTCGAGGAGACCGGCGGCGAGGTGACCGGCTTCCGGCGCGGCGACCTCGTCGTCGCCCCCTTCATGTGGTCCGACGGCGTCTGCGACTACTGCCGGGAGGGCCTGACGACGTCCTGCGAGCACGGCGGGTTCTGGGGCGCCGTCGGGCACGACGGCGGCCAGGGCGAGGCCGTGCGCGTCCCCTTCGCCGACGGCACGCTCGTCCAGCTGCCCAAGGAGGCGGCCTCCGACGACCGGCTGCTGACCGCCCTGCTCACCCTCTCCGACGTGCTCGGCACCGGCCACCACGCCGCCCTCGGCGCGGGGGCCCGCCCGGGCGCCACGGTCGCCGTCGTCGGCGACGGGGCCGTCGGCCTGTGCGCGGTGCTGGCCGCCAAGCGGCTCGGCGCGGAGCGGATCATCGCCCTCGGCCGGCACGAGGTCCGTACCGACATCGCGCGCCGCTTCGGCGCCACCGACGTCGTCGCCGAGCGCGGGGAGGCGGCCGTCGCGGCGGTCCGCGAGCTCACCCGCGGTCAGGGCGCGCACTGCGTGGTCGAGGCGGTCGGCACCGAGCAGTCGATGCGGACGGCCGTGGAGGTCACCCGGGACGGCGGTGCCATCGGCTTCGTGGGCGTGCCCCACGGCAGCGGCACCGGACTCGACCTCGGTGTCATGTTCGACCGGAACATCGCCCTGCGCGGCGGCGTCGCACCGGTCCGCACCTACATCCCCGACCTGCTGCCCGACGTCCTCGACGGCACGATCGACCCGTCGCCCGTCTTCGACATGACCGTCGGCATCGAGGGCGTCCCCGACGGCTACCGGGCGATGGACGAGCGCACCGCCCTCAAGGTCCTCGTCACCAGCGGCTGAGCCCGCCCCCGCCGCGGCCGGCGGGTGCGAGCGAGGACGGACGGCCGCCGCGTCGTCCGTCCTGCGCGCCCGCCGGCCCGGCCGGTGTCCGCGCGGGCCGGGCGGCGCGCGGCCACACTGGGACCATGACCGAGACCTACGATCCGCGCCGCACGGCGGTGCTGCTGATCGACCCCTACAACGACTTCCTCTCGGAGGGCGGCAAGGTCTGGCCGCGGCTGGAGCCCGTGGCCGACGAGGTCGGTCTGCTGGACCATCTGCGCGTGGTGATCGCCTCGGCCCGTGCCGGCGGGGTGCGCGTGGTGTTCGTGCCGCATCGCCGCTGGGAGCCGGGCGACTACGAGACGTGGGACCATCCGACCCCCTCGCAGCGGAAGATCCAGCAGCACCACCACTTCGCCAGGGGCTCCTGGGGCGGGGAGTTCCACCCCGACCTGCGGCCGCGGGCGGACGAGGTCGTCGTCCAAGAACACTGGGGGTCGAGCGGGTTCGCCAACACGGACCTGGACATGCAGCTCAAGCAGCACGGGATCACCCATGTGGTGCTGGTCGGCGTGCTGGCCAACACCTGCGTCGAGGCCACCGCTCGGTTCGCCATGGAGCTCGGCTACCACGTGACGCTGGTCCGTGACGCCACCGCGGCCCTCGGCCCCGAGATGATGCACGCCGCCCACGAACTCAACGGCCCCACCTTCGCCCAGGCCATCGTCACCACGGACCGGCTCCTCGCCGCCTTCGACGGATCCCGGCCCTGACGGCCGCCTCCGGCGGACCGTCAGCAGCCCCGGCACCGCGACCACCGGCCCCGGCGCGACGGCGGCCACGAGGTCCCGGCCCCGCTCACTGCCAGCGTGCCTCGTCCGCGCCCCACGGGCCCGGCGGCCGTGCCCAGTCGGCCGGCCCGCCCCGGAAGGACACCGGCGGCAGCGCGTACCGCAGCCGCCCGATCCCGCTGTCGGTCCCGGCCAGCCACGGCTCCGGCCCCTCGTACGGTACGGCGCCGGGCACTCCCGGCGTGATCTCCGTGAGCCAGGCCGCCGTCCGCGCCAGCGCCAGCCCGACGAACCGGCTGCCGCCGTCGTACGACTGCTCGGTCAGCGCCCGCAGCACCCCCGCGGCGAGCAGATAGCCCGTGCCATGGTCGAGCGCCTGGGCCGGCAGCGCGCCGGGCCGCTCCGGCGACCCCTCGCAGGCCGCGATTCCGGTGGCCACCTGCACCAGGCTGTCGAAGCCGCGCCGGTGGCCCCACGGCCCGTACGCGCCCCACGCCGACAGCTGCGCCACGACCACCCCCGGCCTGCGCTCGGCCAGCGCCTCGGGGGAGAGCCCGAACCGGTCCAGGGCGCCCGGCCGGTACCCGGTGACCACCACGTCGGCCGCCGCGAGCAACTCCTCGAAGGCGCGCCGGTCGGTCGTCAGGTCCAGGACCGCCGACCGCTTCCCGAAGCCCGTGTCGGCGTGCGCGTCGGGGAGTTCGGGCAGCCGCGGGGAGTCGACGCGCAGCACGTCGGCGCCCAGCAGGGCCAGGGTGCGGGTGGCGACCGGACCGGCGATCACCCGGGTGAGGTCCAGGACGCGCAGCCCGGCGGCGGGCCGCAGCGGACCGCCGTCGACCGGGGCGAGCGCGCGCACGGGCGCGGAGTCGAGCCGTGCCCGCTCCACCAGCGGCCGTTGGGCGAGCGCGGCCGCCTGCGGATGTCCGGCCCACTCCCGCGCGGTGCGCAGGGCGACGGCGAGGCCGCCCGCGGCGTACACCGCCTCCTCCACCGCCAGGGCCGGCCGCCCGGCCAGCCGGCCGGCCACGTCGTCCACGGTCGCGTCGTCCCCGAGCCCCAGCGCACCCAGCAACCGCGCCCGGTGGTGCGGGTAGTTGGCGTGGGTGCGCACCCAGCCGTCGGCGGTGCGCCACAGCCGCGACAGCGGCGCGAAGGCGACCGGAGCCCGCCCGTCGACCAGCAGGTGCCGCTCGCTGACGAACGCGGTCGCCACGGCCCCGTCGTCCACCTGGACCCCGGGCACCTCCGGCAGCCCGGCCCGCCGCGCCCCGAGTTCGGCGGCGGCCAGCGCGCAGGTGCCCACGCACAGCCGTGCCAGCTCCCGTACCGGAAGCCGGGCCGCGAGGGCTCCGTGCCGTACGACGGTCGAGCCGTGCACGAGGAGGGCGGGATCACCGCCCAGCGCGGTCCATGCGTACTTGATTCCAGTCATGACTGCACTATGCAGTATGTATTGGATCAATATATGGATCGGGATACGGCGCCAGGACGACGGACGGGCCGGGCGGATGCGTCCGCCCGGCCCCTCCGCCGTCCGTCCGGCGCTGCGGGCTACTTCACCGCGCGCAGCGCGTTGACGATGCCGAAGCCGTAGAAGCCGTTGACGCGCTTGCCGCCCACGCAGGTCGCGTCCACGACCCCGTCGCCGTCACCGTCGTACGGCGCGGTCGGGCAACCGGGGTTGTCCGCCTGCGCCTTGAGCAGCGCCTGGAGCATCGACGGCGTCGCGTTCGGGTGGGTGGACTTCAGCAGCGCGGCCACCGCGGCCACGTGCGGGGAGGCCATCGAGGTGCCCTGGAGGAACCCGTACTGGTTGTTGGGCAGCGTCGACAGGATGCGGCCGTTCGCCGACGGCGTGTCCGGGATCTGGAACTTGTCGCCGCCCGGGCCGGCCACGTCGACGACACCGTCGCCGTAGCTGGAGTAGTACGACTTCGCGCCCTTGACGCCCGTCGCGCTCACGGTGACGACACCCGGCAACTGGGTCGGGATGTCGAAGCACTTGTGCGGGTCGACCGTCCGGGTCACGGCGGTCGAGTCGTCCGGGCTGGAGTCGTCGACCAGGGCGTTCGAGTCGAGGTCGTCATTGGAGTTGCCCGCCGAGGCCACACTCAGCGTGCCCTTCGAACGGGCGTAGAGCTGCGCCCTGTTGACCGCGTCGACGATGGCCTTCTGGTCCGGGTCGTCCGTGCAGTTGTACAGCCAAGGGTCAATGTAATAACTGTTGTTGGTGATCTCCACGCCGTGGTCGGCGGCGAAGACGAACGCGCACACCACGCTCTCCGGGAAGAACAGGCTGTTCGCGTCCGGCTGGGCCACCGTGATGCTCGCGACCTTCACCCCGGGGGCGACGCCCGCGACCCCGATGCCGTTGCGCGCCGCGGCTATCTCGCCCGCCACATGGGTGCCGTGGTAGTGGTCGGCGTCGACCGGCCGCCAGGCGCCGTACGTCGTGTCCGGCTTGCCGCTCACACAGTTCGCGGACTGCGAGGCGGAGAAGTTCGGGGCGATGTCGGGGTGGGTGTCGTCCACGCCGGTGTCGATGACGGCGACGGTCACCTTCCGGCTGCCCGGGTTGATCGTGGCGGCCTTGTCGGCGCCTATCGCGCGCAGGTCCCACTGGTCGGCCTCAAGGGGCTCCTGGCCCGCGGCCGTGCTGCTCGCGGCCACCTTCGCGGCCTCCGCCTTGGACAGGTACTGGACCGCCCCCTCGTCCGTCGTGCCCTCCGCGGTGACCGGCGAGGTACGCGTCGCGCCCGCCGACTGCACCCCGCGCACCTTACGGATCTGCGCGGCGAAGCCCGGGTTCGAGGAGTGGGCGACGATCACGCCGATCTTTTCGTACGTCACGACGACGGTGCCGCCGGCCGCGACGACCGCCTTCTCGACCGACGCGACCGTACGGTGGTCCACCTTGGTGTTGACGACGTACGCGAAGGTCCCCGCGTCGGCCGCCTGGGCCGCGGACTGGGTGCGCGGCGCCGCCGAGGCCGCCGCGGGCAGGAAGCCGAGCGACGCGGTCAGGGACAGCACGACCGGCACGGCAAGGGCGAGCCGACGACTTGAGCGCAGATGAGCCATGGGATCTCCACATCATCCGGAAACAAAACCGGCCCGAGACACAGGTCGTGCTCGGGCAGGTACATGACGGGTGGTGCAGGGCGAAGCTATCTTCCGGACTCCGTGGCCAGCAATGACTTTCGTGGACGACTTGGGAAATAAGCCCACCGGGTTGAACCGTGTCCGGCCGGGCGCCGTGACCTCGAACAGGACGCAGGAGGGCGACCGCCCGCCCCTACCTGCCGTTCACCGACGTCAACGCACCCGCAACGCGAGGAGACTCCGTGGCCACGGACGCACCGCCCCCTTCGAAAACCGAACACCGGCTGCCCTCCACAGAGGAGTTCGTCGCGGTGCAGGAGAGCGCAGAGTTCGGTGAGCTGCGCCGCTCCTACCGCTCGTTCGCCTTCCCGCTGACCGTCGCCTTCATCGCCTGGTACCTGCTGTTCGTCCTGCTGTCGAACTACGCGGGCGACTTCATGGGCACCAAGCTGTTCGGCAACGTCAACGTGGCCCTGGTGCTGGGCCTCGCCCAGTTCCTCACCACCTTCCTCATCGCCTGGTGGACCGCGCGGCACGCCGCCGACCGACTCGACCCCAAGGCCGACGCCATCAAGTCCCGGATGGAGGGCGGCGCATGAGCCCCGCGATCACCCACGTACACCTCGCCGCGGGCGAGGCGAGCGAGCACCGGCCGCTGATCATCACCCTGTTCGCGGTCTTCGTCGCCGCGACCCTCGTCATCACCGTCTGGGCGGGCCGCCAGACCAAGGACGCCGCCGACTTCTACGCCGGCGGCCGCCAGTTCACCGCCTTCCAGAACGGACTCGCCGTCTCCGGCGACTACATGTCCGCCGCGTCCTTCCTCGGCATCGCCGGTGCGATCGCCCTCTTCGGCTACGACGGCTTCCTGTACTCCATCGGCTTCCTGGTCGCCTGGCTGGTCGCCCTGCTCCTGGTGGCCGAACCGCTGCGCAACTCCGGCCGCTACACGATGGGCGACGTCCTGGCGTACCGCATGCGCCAGCGCCCGGTCCGCACGGCGGCCGGCACCTCCACCATCGTCGTGTCGATCTTCTACCTGCTGGCGCAGATGGCCGGCGCCGGCGTCCTGGTCTCGCTGCTGCTCGGCATCACCAGCGACGGCGGCAAGATCGGCATCGTCGCCCTGGTCGGCCTCCTGATGATCGTGTACGTCACCATCGGCGGCATGAAGGGCACCACCTGGGTCCAGATGGTCAAGGCGGTCCTGCTCATCGCGGGCGCCCTGCTGCTGACCTTCCTGGTCCTGCTCAAGTTCGACTTCAACGTCTCGGACCTGCTCGGCTCGGCCGCCGACAACAGCGGCAAGGGCTCCGCCTTCCTGGAGCCCGGACTGAAGTACGGCGCCACGGGCACCACCAAGCTCGACTTCATCTCGCTCGGCATCGCCCTGGTCCTCGGCACCGCCGGCCTGCCGCACATCCTGATCCGCTTCTACACGGTCCCCACCGCCAAGGCCGCCCGTAAGTCCGTGATCTGGGCGATCGGCCTGATCGGCGCCTTCTATCTGATGACCCTCGCCCTCGGCTTCGGCGCCGCCGCGCTCATCAAGCCCGACGAGATCATCGCCTCCAACAAGGCGGGCAACACCGCCGCCCCGCTGCTGGCGCTCCATCTCGGCGGCGTCGACTCCAACTGGGGCGCGATCCTGCTGGCGACCATCTCGGCGGTCGCCTTCGCCACGATCCTCGCGGTCGTCGCGGGCCTGACGCTGGCCTCCTCCTCGTCCTTCGCCCACGACATCTACGCCAACGTCATCAAGAAGGGCACCGCCACCGAGAAGCAGGAACTCGGCGCGGCCCGCTGGGCGACCGTCGGGATCGGCGCCGTCTCCATCGTGCTCGGCGCCCTCGCCCGCGACCTGAACGTGGCCGGCCTGGTCGCCCTCGCCTTCGCGGTCGCCGCCTCCGCCAACCTGCCGACCATCCTCTACAGCCTCTTCTGGAAGCGGTTCACCACCTCCGGAGCGCTGTGGTCGATCTACGGCGGTCTCGTCACGGCGGTCGGCCTGGTGCTGTTCTCGCCGGTCGTCTCGGGCAAGCCCACGTCGATGTTCCCGGACGTCGACTTCCACTGGTTCCCGCTGGAGAACCCGGGCATCATCTCGATCCCGGTCGGTTTCCTGCTCGGTGTCCTCGGCACCCTGCTGTCCAAGGAGACCCCCGACTCCGGCAAGTACGCCGAACTGGAGGTCAGGTCGCTGACCGGCACCGGAGCCCACTGACCGGCACGAGTCCGCGGCCGCGTCGCAGCGACC
>NZ_JBEOWS010000324.1:0-11119 GCF_040296125.1 Streptomyces sp. NPDC002265
TGAACGTCATCTACGCCATGCTCCGCGACCGCCGCCCCTACGAAGACCGGCCTCAACTTCGTCTCGTGGCTTGACTTCAACATTAGGCAGCCACCACCGGCTTCCGCTTCCGCGCGGCCAGGACGTCCGCGTAGTGCCCGACGAGCAGGTCGCCGACGGCCGCCCAGGTGCGGCCCCCGACCGTGGCGTGTCCGGCGGCGCCGTAGGCGGCGCGCAGGGCGGGGTCGGCGGCCAGCGACGCCACCGCGTTCCGTACCGCGTCGGCGTCGCGCGGCGGCACCAGCAGCCCGGTGCGGCCGTGGTCGACCAGGTCCAGCGGACCGCCGGCCGCGGGCGCCACCACGGGCACACCGCTGGCCATGGCCTCCTGCACGGTCTGGCAGAAGGTCTCGAAGGGGCCGGTGTGCACGAAGACGTCCAGGGAGGCGAAGATCCGGGCGAGGTCGTGGCCGGTCCGTCGGCCCAGGAAGACCGCGCCGGGCAGCGCCTCGCCGAGGCTCGCCCGGCTGGGCCCGTCGCCGACCACCACGACCTTCACGCCGTCCAGGCCGCAGACGCCGGCCAGGAGCTCGACCTGTTTCTCGGGGGCGAGCCGTCCGACGTAGCCGACGATCAGCTCGCCGTTGGGGGCGAGTTCACGCCGCAGTTCCTCGTCGCGGTGCTCGGGGCGGAAGCGGTCGGTGTCCACACCGCGGGGCCACAGCTTGACCCGGGGCACGGCATGGGCCTCCAGGTCGCGCAGGGCCGCGCTGGACGGGGCGAGCGTGAGGTCGGCGGCGGCGTGCACGGAGCGTATGCGCCGCCAGGCCGCGGCCTCGCCCGCGCCCATGTACGTACGGGCGTACCCGGCGAGGTCGGTCTGGTAGACGGCCACGGCGGGCAGGCCCAGCCGGGCGGCGGCCGCCATGCCGCGGACACCGAGGACGAAGGGACTGGCCAGGTGCACGATGTCGGCGCGGTGCTCGCTGATGGCCGCGGCGACACGCCGGCTGGGGAGGGCCACGCGGACCTGGGGGTAGCCGGGGAGCGGTAGGGAAGGGACGCGGACGACGGGGCACGGCGCGTGGGCGTCGGGCCCGCTGCCGACGGCGGCTCCTGCCTGGTCGAGCGGGGCCGTGAACTTGGGGGAGGTGGCCGGAGCGACGACAACAGGAGCGTGACCGCGATCGACGAGGTGCCGGGCGGTCTGGAGCGCGCAGTGGGCCACGCCGTTCACATCGGGGGGAAAGGATTCGGTCACGATGACGACACGCATACGGGTGTTCTCGCCGTGCTGGACGTGGTCGCGACAACGTGGATCTTTCCGAACGAGGAACGTCCCATGAGCGTTGCGCTGCACACCCGAGCAGGCCAGGCCGCGTCCATGCGCACCTGGTCTGCGGGTCACCCGAAGTTCATACGACGTGCCGCGGCGCGCCGAGCGCCCGATCCGGTCCCGCCCGGGTCACCGCACCGGAACCGCCGCCCCGGTCCGGCCCGGGGGCACGACGCACACCGCCCCGGCCGAGGTGGCCGGGGCGGGTCGAGGGCCGGGGCGGGGCCGCCCGCGTCGGCGCGGACCCGGCCGGTTCACATCGTTGCGGCGTCCGGGCCGATGCGGCTGCGGACGGCTGTCTGGACCTCGTCCTCCTCGGCCGGGTCCGCGGCGAGCCGGCGCAGGCGCTCCACCACGCGCGCGTCACCCGTCTCGGCGTGCCGGGCGGCGACCTCGCGGGTGGACTCCTCGCAGTCCCAGAGGCACTCGACGGCGAATCCGACGGCGAAGGTCGGGTCGGTGGCGGCCAGCGCCCGTGCGCAGCGTCCCCGCAGATGGGACGAGGCCGTCTCGCGGTAGACGTGACGCAGGACGGGGGCCGCGCAGGCGATGCCGAGCCGCCCGGCGCCGTCGACGAGGGTCCACAGGGTCGGCGCGTCGGGGCCTTCCCCGCGTACGGCGTCGCGCAGGGCCCCGAGGACCAGGTCGCTGTCCTGGGCGCCGCCCCGGCAGGCGAGCACGCGCCCGGCGGCGGCACCGAGCGGATCCGGCCGGCGGGCCCAGCCGCGGGCGCGGTCGACGGTGGCGGCACCGCGCATGCGTTCAAAGGCGTCGACGGCGGCGTCGACGACGGTGGCGGAACCGGTGGCCACGGCCCCCTCGATCAGGTCGAGGGCGTCGGGATCGTCACGGTCGGCGAGATACCGCAACGCGGTGCAGCGGGCGCCGTCGTCGCCGTCCCGGGCGGCCTGGAGGATCTCCGGCCGGTCCTCGGGGCCGGCCACGGCCACCAGACAGCGGGCTGCGGGCACATGCAGGGCGGCGCCCCGTTCGATGCCCTGCTGGGCCCACTCGAAGACGGCGCGCACGCTCCATCCCGGCCGGGGGCCGCTCGGCCGCATCTGGCGTTGCCATCGGTCGAAGCAGCCGGCCTCGTGGGCGGCGCGCACCCGGGCGGAGACGTACTCACGCGGGTCCTCGGCCCACAGCCGCCAGGGCCGGGGCTCGAAGGCGTCGCGCACCACCGCGGCCAGCTCGGCCTCGCCCTCGACATCGGTGGCGAACCGCGCGAGGACGGGGGCGGCCAGGGCGCGCAGGCCGGCGTCGTCGTCGCGCAGGGCCAGCTCGTCCAGGGCCCAGGCCCAGTTGGAGCCGGAGGCCGCGTATCTGCGCAGCAGTTCGAGGGCGTCCCGCCGGCCGTAGGAGGCGAGATGACCGAGCACGGCGAGGGCCAGCCCGGTGCGTGACTCGCCGGTGTCGAAGGCGTCCTCGGCGTCGAAGAGATGGGCCTCGATCGCGCCGAGGTCGCCGTCGAGATCCAGGTGGAGTCGGGCGTAGTAGAGGGAGCGGTTCTCCACCTGCCAGTCGTGGCGGGGATCCCGCAGCACACAGTGGTTCAGGGCCGCGAGCGCTTCGGCGCGCGGGGCGGTGAGCGCGTGCAGTGTGCCGTCGCCGCGCCCCCGCTGGAGCAGGCCGAGCAGCGTACCGCTGGGCGCTATGACCGGATCGAACATGGGAAACAGCCTCACATCAAGCGTCGACGCAACCGGGGACGTGCATTACCTGGCCGCGTGACAACACGTCGGGGCGCCCGCCGCTTCCTGCTTGCTGTAGACCATTTTCCTCTGCCTCTCGTCGGTGGCCCATGCGGACCGCATCACGGCCCGCGCGGTGCGGCAACGTCTGCCCAGCCATCGCGTCCGTGAATCACGACGTCATGATGACTCGGCACTTCCGTCTGCCGCGACCGAAATATCCGGCGGCCCCGCTCCGCCTCCCCGTGTGGTGTGTCATGTCTGGTCAGGAAACCTGTCCCGGCTGCCCGAAGCAGCCGGTTCAGGTCAGACCGAACAGTTCCAGCAGCTCCGCTTTACCGAACATGCGCGCGGTGTCGACGGCGGACGGAGTACCGGCCGCCGGATCGGCGCCGGCCTCCAGGAGGACCTTGACGACCTCCGTCTCGCCCTTGAAGACGGCACCGGCGAGCGGGGTCTGCCCCCGGTCGTTGACCCGGTCGGCCTCCGCCCCACGGGCCAGCAGCGCGCGTACCGTCTGCGCGTGACCGTGGTAGGCGGCCAGCATGACCAGGCAGTCGCCGCGGTCGTTGGTGAGACCGGCCGGTACGCCCGCGTCGACGTACGCCACGAGGTCCTCGGTCCGGCCCTGCCGAGCCAGGTCGAAGATCCTGGTCGCCAGCTCCACGACCTCGGGGTCGGGGACATCGGTCATCGGCCTGACCGCCTCTCGCTACGGACGTCGGGGACTGGGGGACCCACGCGTCTGCGGGCCCACGGGACCCGGGGTCCCGCGGGGAGCAAGCCTACGGCCACGGGCGATGCGGCCGTACGGGTGATTCGCCAGCGTACTGGCTCGACGGAGACATGACCGGGCCCGTCGCGGCAAAGATCTCCGCAGGACCCGTTCGACGCAATCTTCCTGCTCAGGCGGCCCATCAGAGCTTCCGCCAGTCGGGGGAAATCGCTCAGATTTCACCCACTTGCACCTTTTATCCTATGGATACATCCTGTGATCCTGGAAGTACTCATGGTGACTGTCCCCACGAACCAGGAGAGCTCAAATGATCCTGTCCATCTCAGGTGTGGTCCTGCTCGGCATCGTCGTCTTCCTCTTCTTCCGCAAGGACGGTCTCAAGCCGTCGCACTGCCTGGCGTCCACCCTGTTCGGTTTCTACCTGGCGAGCACCGCCATCGCCCCGAGCATCAAGGCCGGCGGGGAGAGTCTGGCGAGCCTCCTCGGCGGCATCAAGTTCTGACCCCGTCCCCACCCACCTCCAGGAGACCGCAGTGGCCCGGCGCCCCCTCCCTCGCATTCTGAGCAACGGCAGCGCGCAGATCGCCCGGAGCCGGGAGCTGGCCCGGACGGCGGCGGACAGCGCCACCGATGTCCTGCATCCGCTGATCACGATCGCTCGTGGTCTGCGCCGACTGGCCTCGGCCGGGCGGCGCAAGGTGGCCGAGACTCCCAAGGACAAGCGGGGTCCCCTGCTGTTCATGGTGGCCTCGGCGATCCTGGTCGTGGTGCTCGTGCCCTACGGCCCACTGCTTGCCGCCGTCACACTCATGGCGGCGGCAGCCTGGCACGGCAGGGACCGCACCCCGCCGGAGCCCGACGGCCCCGACGAGACCCAGACGCAGCGCCTCCAGTCGCTGCACGAGGCCCTGGTCCCGTACTTCTCGGCCGCCAAGGACCCCGCGCCGCTGTACGCGCACGGCGGCGACTGGGAGAAGACCTTCCCGGCGTACGAGTTCGACGACGCGGGTCGCCTCACCCACCTGGTGATCCGCTATCCGGCCTACTTCACGGACGGCGAGGCCGCGTCGCGCACCCGGATCGAGAACCTGCTCACGGCCAAGTCGGGCCGCGGCCGCGAGTACCACTTCGGCTGGGACGAGGAGGGCAACCAGGTCACGGTCACGGCCCTCCCCCCGCTCCCCACCGACACCGCCGCCCAGCGCTTCGTCACGGCACCGGGCGAGACGGTGCTCGGCTTCACCGACCCCACCCAGATCCAGCGCACCCTGCCCCTGTCCTTCGGCGAGGAGCAGCGGGACGTCCCCCCGGTGGTCTGGCGCACCGGAATGCGCTCCACCGAACCGCATCTGCTGGCGGTGGGCCAGCCCGGCAGCGGCACCTCCACGCTGCTGCGCTCCATCGCGCTGCAAGCCCTTCAGCACGGTGACGTGCTGATCATCGAGGGCGGCGGCACCGGCGAGTACGCCTGTCTCACCGGCCGGGACGGAGTCCTGGCGGTCGAGTGCGCGCTGACCGGGGCCCTGGCCAGCCTGGAGTGGGCCGCCCACGAGACGGAACGCCGTCTGATCGCCGCCAACCGCGCCCGCCAGGAGGGCCACCCGCCGCCGGAGGACACCAGACGGCCGCTGTGGATCCTCCTCGACCGGCCCGGCGCGTTCACGCACCTCGCCGCCGCCGACGGCCGCACGGATCCCCAGTCGCTGCTCCAGGTACCTCTGCGGCACGGCCGCGCCGCCCATGTGACGGTGGTCGTGGCCGAACAGTTCGACGCCCTGGACACGCTCAGCGACGCGGTACGCCAGCACACCCGCGCCCGTGCGGTGCTCGGCCAGGTCACGGCGCAGCAGGTCGAGGCCGTCCTGGGCGCTCCCCCGCACACCACGCCCGCCGGCCATGTGCCGCCCGGGCGCGGGTACGCCCGGCTGGGCGTCGGCCCGGTGCACCGCCTCCAGGTCCCGGCGACGCCCGACCCCTACGACGAGGCGACCTCCGACGCGCACCGGCAGGCCGTGCAGGCGCTGCTTCCCCAGCGCTCGACGCCGGCGGACGCACAGCCGGGACAGCAGGAGCAGGAACAGGGCCCCGAGCGGGTGCCCACGGAGCCGGTGCCGGTGAAGGCGGTGGTGGTGGAGCAGGCCTGACCACGGCCGTACGCCCCCGCCCCCGCCCCTGGCCCTGCCCGATCTCGCCCCTGCCCCTACGCCACGAAGGTGCGAGGCGCCTCCGCCCCCGTGGTCCCGCCGCTCTCCACCAGCCGCGCGGCGGCCGCCAGTCGTGCCGCGGCCTCGTCCGCCACCGAGCCGCCCACGGTGAACGGCAGCCGCACATAGCCCTCGAAGGCCCCGTCCACGCCGAAGCGGGGCCCCGAGGGCACCCGCACCCCGACCCGCTCCCCCGCCTCGGCGAGCCGCGAGCCGGACAGTCCGCCCGCCCGCACCCACAGCGTGAGCCCGCCTCGGGGCACCTCGAACTCCCACGTCGGCAGCTCCCGCCGTACCGCCGCCACGAGCGCGTCGCGGTTGTCCCGGGCCTGGGTGCGCCGCAGCTGCACGGCCTGCTCCCAGCCACCGGTGCTGAACAGCCAGTTCACCGCGAGCTGCTCCAGCACGGGGGTGCCGAGGTCGGCGTACGCGCGGGCGGCGACCAGGCTGCGGATCACGTCCGGCGCCGCCCGGACCCAGCCGATGCGCATGCCCGCCCAGAAGGCCTTGCTGGCCGACCCCACGGTGATCACCGTGGATCCGGCCGGGTCGAAGCCGCACACCGGCCGGGGCATCTCGACGTCGTCGTCCAGCCAGAGTTCGCTCATGGTCTCGTCGCAGACGAGCACGGTGCCCGCCGAGCGCGCCGCCTCCACCAGCCGTCGCCGCTGGTCCTCGGCGGCCAGCGCACCGGTCGGGTTGTGGAAGTCGGCGACGATGTACGCCATCCGCGGCGCGGCCTCGCGCAGCACCTGACGCCAGCGCTCCAGGTCCCATCCGGCGAGCCCCTCGGCCATCGCCACGGGCACCAGCCGGGCACCCGCCTCCCGCATCAGCTGGAGGATGTTGGCGTACGACGGCGACTCGACCGCGATGCGCTCGCCACGGCCGGCGAAGAGATGGCAGATCGCGTCGATGGCGCCCATCGCGCCGGTCGTCACCATGATCTGTTCGGGCATGGTCGGGATCCCGCGCGCGGTGTACCGCTCGGCGATCATCGTGCGCAGCGCGGGCAGCCCGGCCGGGTAGTCGCCGTGCGTGTGGGCGTACGGCGGCAGTTCCTCCAGGGCGCCCTGCACCGCCCGGGTCAGCCACGGCTCCGGCGCGGGCAGCGCCGCGCAGCCGAGGTCGATCACCGAGCCCAGCGCCTCGGGCGGCAGGGGTTCAAGGCCGCGGGCCGGGAGCGGGTTCCCGGCCGGTACGGCCGTCCAGCTGCCGGCGCCGCGCCGGGACTCCAGGAAACCCTCGGTGCGCAGCGTCTCGAAGGCGGTGGCGACCGTGGTGCGGCTCACGGCCAGGGAGAGGGCCAGTTCGCGTTCGGCGGGCAGCCGGGCGGCGACCGGCACCCTGCCTTCGAGGACCAGCAGCCGGATCCCGTCGGCCAGCGCACGATAGGCGGGCGGGCGGCGGGTGCCGGGGCCCGCTGGGCGGTCCTGCTGCGACTTGAGCAGCCGGGCGAGCTGAGCGGCCCCCACCGCGGAAGTCCACTGCGTCATTTTCCCAGTCCACCTTCCTCGAATTGGCCATGGTTGACTCTGGTTTCCAAGCCACAGAGTGTCATGCGCCAGGCCACTTCCACCACAGGGAGCCCCCGTGTCCGCGTCACAGCCCCTCGCGCGACGGCTGATCCAGCTCTACGCCGGCCTTGTGCTGTACGGCGCGAGCTCCGCGCTGCTGGTGCGGGCGGACCTCGGCCTGGAGCCCTGGAACGTGCTGCACCAGGGGCTCGCCGAGCGCACCGGGCTGACGATCGGTGTGGTGTCGATCGTCGTGGGCGCGGCGGTGCTGCTGCTGTGGATACCGCTGCGGCAGCGCCCCGGCCTGGGCACAGTGTCCAACGTGTTCGTCGTCGGCCTGGCCATGGACGGCACGCTCACGCTGCTCCCCCAGGTCCACGGCCTCGCCGTCCGGGTGGCGCTGCTGCTGGCCGGCGTCCTTCTCAACGGCGTGGCCACCGGTCTCTACATCACCGCGAGCTTCGGAGCGGGCCCGCGCGACGGGCTGATGACCGGACTGCACCGCCGTACGGGCCGCTCGATCCGGCTGATGCGGACGGCCGTCGAGGTGGCGGTCGTCGTCACCGGGTTCTGCCTCGGCGGGACCGTCGGGGTCGGCACCGTGGTGTACGCCGTGTCGATCGGCCCGCTCGCCCAGCTCTTCCTGCGGGTGTTCGCCGCTCCGGCGGCATCCGGCAGCAGTCCGGTGGTTGCCGCCGGGACACCCGGGCGAGCGATACTGCGTCCGTGACCACGCACATACGCCATCCGTACCTCGATCACCCGGGCCCGATCGCCTTCGCCCACCGCGGCGGGGCCGGGGACGGCCTGGAGAACACCGTGGCGCAGTTCAGGCGCGCGGTCGAGACGGGCTACCGCTACATCGAGACGGACGTGCACGCCACCCGGGACGGCAGGCTCGTCGCCTTCCACGACTCGACGCTGGACCGGGTGACGGACGGCGCGGGCCGGATCGCGGACCTGCGCTGGGAGGACGTGAGCCACGCGCGCGTGGGCGGCAAGGAACCGGTGCCGCTGTTCGAGGAGCTCCTGGAGACGTTCCCCGAGGTGCGCTGGAACGTCGACATCAAGGCGGAGCCCGCGCTGCACCCGCTGCTGAACCTGATCGCCCGGACCGACGCCTGGGACCGGGTCTGCGTCGGCTCCTTCTCCGAGGCCCGCGTCGTGCGCGCGCAGCGGCTGGCCGGGCCCCGGCTGGCGACGTCGTACGGCACCCGCGGGGTGCTCAATCTGCGGCTGCGGTCCTGGGGGGTGCCGGTCGCGCTGCGCGACTCCGCGGTCGCGGCGCAGGTGCCCGAGACCCAGTCGGGCATCCAGGTGGTGGACCGGCGCTTCGTGCGCACGGCCCACGCGCGCGGGCTCCAGGTGCACGTGTGGACGATCAACGAGGCGGATCGGATGCACCGGCTCCTCGACCTGGGAGTCGATGGCATCATGACCGATCACATCGACACGTTGCGCAAGGTCATGGAGGACCGGGGCGTCTGGGTCTGAGCCCGGAAGCACCGGCCCCGCCCTTCGCACACCACCTCCAGCGGGGAAGCGAGGGGCGCGGGTGGGCATCGACACCGTGCGGACCACGACGGCCGACGAGACCGCCGACCGGCGGCGCGAGCAGCGCGGCTGGTACTTCTACGACTGGGCGTGCTCCGTCTACTCGACGAGCGTGCTCACCGTGTTCCTCGGCCCCTATCTGACCTCGGTCGCCAAGGCGGCCGCGGATGCCGACGGATACGTCCATCCGCTGGGTGTGCCGGTGCGCGCGGGCTCGTTCTTCGCCTACTCGGTGTCCCTGTCGGTGATCGTGGCCGTCGTGGTGATGCCGCTGGTCGGGGCCGCCGCCGACCGGACGGGCCGCAAGAAGCCCCTGCTGGGCGCGGCCGCCTATGTGGGGGCCGCGGCGACGACGGGCATGTTCCTCCTCGACGGCGACCGCTATCTGCTCGGCGGCGCCCTGCTGGTCGTCGCGAACGCCGCGCAGTCGGTGGCGATGATGCTCTACAACTCCTACCTGCCGCAGATCGCGCCGCCCGAGGAGCGCGACGCGGTCTCCTCCCGCGGCTGGGCCTTCGGGTACGCGGCCGGGGCCCTGGTCCTGGTGGCGAACCTGGTGCTGTACATGGCCCATGACTCCTTCGGCGTCTCGGAGACCATGGCCGTACGGATCTGCCTGGCGTCGGCGGGTCTGTGGTGGGGCGCGTTCACGCTGGTGCCGCTGCGGCGGCTGCGCGACCGGCGCTCGGCGACCCGGGAGGCCACGGCCCCCGGGCTGCGGCAGCTCGTGGCGACCGTGCGGGACATGCGCCGTCACCCGCTGACGCTGGCCTTCCTGCTCGCCTATCTCATCTACAACGACGGCATCCAGACGGTGATCTCGCAGGCCTCGGTGTACGGCTCCGAGGAGCTGGGGCTCGGTCAGTCCACACTGATCGGGGCCGTGCTGCTGGTCCAGGTGCTGGCGGTGGCGGGCGCGCTGGCGATGGGACGGCTGGCCCGGACGTACGGGGCCAAACGCACGATCCTCGGCTCGCTGGTGGCGTGGACGATCACCCTGGGCGCCGGCTACTTCCTGCCGGCCGGCGCGCCGGCCGGTTTCTTCGCCCTGGCGGCCGCGATCGGGCTGGTGCTCGGCGGCAGCCAGGCGCTCTCGCGCTCCCTGTTCTCCCATCTGGTCCCACCCGGCAAGGAGGCCGAGTACTTCTCGGCGTACGAGATGAGCGACCGGGGCATGAGCTGGTTGGGCCCCCTGCTGTTCGGGATCACCTACCAGCTGACCGGAAGCTACCGGGACGCGATCATCTCGCTGGTGATCTTCTTCGTCGTGGGGTTCGCACTGCTCGCGCGGGTCCCGGTCCGGCAGGCGATCGGCGACGCGGGCAATCCCGTACCGGCGAAGATTTAGCGCTCAGGGCGAAAGGGCGGTAGTGTACGCGTTTGGCCTGCCAGACGTACCGTTACTGCGCGTCAAAGATGCCGAAACGCTGTGTGACATCTGCTAGCAGATGTGACAAACCGGGCGCTGGTGGGTACAACAAGGGGCGGCTACGACGGCGACGCATGACCCGGAACGGGAATCTTTACCGCCGACCGGACGTTGACCGGATGACGACGACAGCGACACCTGTCCTGTGGGCGACAAGCCCGGGAGGCACGATTCATGAGTGAGCGAGCTCTTCGCGGCACGCGCCTCGTGGTGACCAGCTACGAGACGGACCGCGGCATCGACCTGGCCCCGCGCCAGGCCGTGGAGTACGCATGCGAGAAGGGACATCGCTTCGAGATGCCCTTCTCGGTCGAGGCGGAGATCCCGCCGGAGTGGGAGTGCAAGGTCTGCGGGGCCACGTCACTCCTGGTGGACGGCGACGGCCCTGAGGAGAAGAAGGCCAAGCCCGCGCGTACCCACTGGGACATGCTGATGGAGCGGCGCACCCGCGAGGAGCTCGAAGAGGTCCTCGAGGAGCGTCTGGCAGTTCTGCGGTCCGGGGCGATGAACCTGGCGGTCCATCCCCGCGACAGCCGCAAGTCCGCCTGATCCCCGCGGGATCCGAGCGGCACACAGCGCACCACGTACAAGACCGCGGGGGGGGGTCCGGGGTTTCGGGTGGGGGCCCGCCGGGGTGGTGGGGAGCGGGGGGGCCCCCCACCCCCGCCGC
>NZ_JBEOWS010000325.1:0-11018 GCF_040296125.1 Streptomyces sp. NPDC002265
GCCGGGGACGTGGCGGGGGGCGTCGATGCGGGTCCGTTCGGCCTCGTCGTGGGCGACGCGGACCGCGTCGACGGCGCGGTCCGGGTCGACCGGGGGCGCGGCCACGGCGAGGGAGGCGACGGGTTCGTAGCCCGCGATCTCGCGTGCTCCGGCACGCAGGATCAGCGCGTGCCCGGGTGGGATGCGCCGGACACCGGCGTAGGGGGTGGAGTCGTCCAGGGCGGCGGGGACGTCGGGGGCGGCCAGCAGGGCGGCGAGATGTCCGAAGTCGAGGTTGGCCTCGATGAGGTCGGCGAGCGGCAGTGCGGCCGTGGCGTACGCGGTGCCGTTCGCCCACGGGGTGTAGAACACCGGCCGGGCGCCCGCGAGATCGCCGCAGACGGTGACCCGGCGGCCGACCTGGACGACGGCCGTGTAGCTGCCCGGCCAGGCCGTCAGATGGCGAAGTGCCCCTCCGCGCGCGGTGAGCAGGCCGAGCCGCAGTTCCTCGTCGCTCGCGCCGCAGATGCCGAGGACCGCGATCCGGGTCTGGGCGTCGGCCTGGAGCGTGCGGACCTCGTCCGGGCGCCAGTCGCCGACCGCCCACAGCGGATCGGGGTCGCCCCACAGGAGTTGGGAGCCCACCGGGTGCACGGTCTCGCCGTCGTATCCGGTGGCGCCCGCGGAGCCGATTCCGGCGGTCCCCGCGGCGGTGCTGCTCCATCCCACCAACCACCGCATGGACGCCTCCACAGGCTGTGGACAACCAGTGCACCGCACGAACGGTTCACATGCTGCCACGAAGAGCGCGTCACGGAGAGGCGACGGAGCCGCTTATGGGCAGGGGAATGCGCCCCCGCACCGGTGTCCGCACGCTCGGAACACCCGTACGCGGTACGGCATCCGCGCTGTGGCGGCGATGCGTCGTCGCCGTGTCCACCGCGCTTCCCCGGCGCCTCCACGCCGACATCTGCGACGCGAATGCGCCCCCTGCACGCTCCCTAAAAACACCCCGCGCGCCGTCAATTTCCATGGTGAGAGCGGAAATGGCCTGCCGGGCGCCGGGTCGATTTTCAGCCAAATAACGAATGGGCCACGGGTGTTGGAGCGCGATCGCACACGCTCCGTACAGGCCCCGCCCACCGTCGGCGGCCGCGCAGCCCGGGAGGCGGAGCTCGCCTCCCGGACCGTTCCGCCGCCCGCGGGGATGAAGGCGGCGGTGTCCCCCAGCCCACTGGATCCAGTACAGCGGGCCGACCCACGCACGACCCATGGAACCGCTCCCGCGATGGCCGGAGAAGAGCGCACGGACAGGCGCACGGCCACACAACGGGAGCACGCCGCAACGGTGCGTACAGGGCCCGTACTTCAGTGCGGACCACAATCCCGCCATCCGGAAGAATGCCCCTTAACGCTTGGGATGCGGCGAACTACGCTGGGTTTACGAATGCCGCATGGTTATGCCAGCGCGGCAGCCGTCTGTGTCGAGGGGTGGCGCATGTCCAGGGAGCAACGCGGGCCGAACGAAAAACTCGGCACCGTTCTCGCCCTCGCGGGAATCAGCAACGCAGGACTCGCGCGTCGCGTCAACGATCTTGGCGCCCAACGCGGGTTGACTCTTCGCTACGACAAGACGTCGGTGGCGCGCTGGGTGTCGAAGGGCATGGTGCCGCAGGGCGCCGCGCCGCACCTGATCGCGGCCGCCATCGGGCAGAAGCTCGGCCGCCCGGTGCCGCTGCACGAGATCGGTCTGGCCGACGCCGACCCCGCACCCGAGGTGGGTCTCGCCTTCCCCCGGGACGTCGGGCAGGCGGTGCGGTCCGCGACCGAGCTCTACCGTCTCGACCTCGCGGGGCGCCGGGCCGGCTCCGGCGGCATCTGGCAGTCGCTGGCGGGCTCGTTCGCGGTGAGCGCGTACGCGACGCCCGCCTCCCGGTGGCTGATAACCCCGGCCGACAGCTCGGTCGCGCGCGAGGTGAACCCTGCCGAGGGGACCGGCGCACCGCTCAAAGTCGGCCACAGCGACGTGCAGAAGCTGCGGGAGGCCGCGGAGGACGCCAGGCGCTGGGACTCCAAGTACGGAGGCGGCGACTGGCGTTCGTCGATGGTGCCGGAGTGCCTGCGGGTGGAGGCGGCACCGCTGCTGCTCGGCTCGTACTCCGACGAGGTCGGCAGGGCGCTGTTCGGGGCGAGTGCCGAGCTCACCCGGCTCGCCGGGTGGATGGCCTTCGACACGGGCCAGCAGGAGGCCGCGCAGCGCTACTACATCCAGGCCCTGCGCCTGGCCCGGGCGGCCGCGGACGTCCCCCTCGGGGGCTATGTCCTGGCCTCCATGTCCCTCCAGGCGACCTACCGGGGCTTCGGCGACGAGGGCGTCGACCTCGCGCAGGCCGCGCTGGAGCGCAACCGGGGCCTGGCCACCGCCCGGACCATGAGCTTCTTCCGGCTGGTCGAGGCACGCGCGCACGCGCGCGCCGGGGACGCCCAGGCGGCCGGCACGGCGCTGAAGGCGGCCGAGAGCTGGCTGGAGCGCTCCCGGGACGGCGACAACGACCCGTCCTGGCTGGGCTTCTACTCCTATGACCGCTTCGCCGCCGACGCGGCCGAGTGCTACCGCGACCTGAAGGCGCCGCGCCAGGTACGCCGTTTCACCGAGCAGGCGCTGTCGAAGCCGACGGAGGAGTTCGTGCGCTCGCACGGCCTGCGCCTGGTCGTCTCGGCCGTAGCCGAGCTGGAGTCGGGCAACCTCGACGCGGCGTGCGAGCAGGGCGTGCGGGCGGTGGAGGTCGCCGGGCGCATCTCCTCGGCGCGCACCACCGAGTACGTGAAGGACCTGCTGCACCGGCTGGAGCCGTACGGCGACGAACCACGTGTGGTCGAGCTGCGCGAGCGGGCGCGGCCGCTGCTGATGATGGCTCCGGCCTGAGTCCGCGACACACGCGGCGCCTGCCGGGTTTGAGGGCGTTGTCAGTGGCGCAGTGCACTATCGGAGCCGGGAGGTGGTGCAGGTGCGGGAGATCGCCCACGACGGTCACGGCGAGTACGGCGAATATGGCGAGTACGGCGGTCACAGCGAGCACGCCGGTCCCGGCAGGTACGGCGGGTACGACTGCGACGTGCTCGTGATCGGCGGCGGGATCGTCGGGCTGTCGACGGCATACGCGATCACGCGTGCCGCGCCGGGCACCCGGGTGACGGTGCTGGAGAAGGAGCCGGGCCCGGCTCGGCACCAGACCGGGCGCAACAGCGGTGTCGTCCACAGCGGGATCTACTACCGGCCCGGCTCCCTCAAGGCCCGGTACGCGGTGCGCGGCGCCGCCGAGATGATCAAGTTCTGCGCGGAGTACGGCATCGCGCACGCGGTGACCGGAAAGCTGATCGTCGCCACCGGCCGCGAGGAACTCCCCCGGCTGCACGCACTCGTCCAGCGCGGCCGGGAGAACGGCATCCCGGTAAGGGAACTGGGCGCCGCCCAGATCATGGAGTACGAGCCCGAGGTGCGGGGTCTTGCCGCCATCCACGTCGGCACGACGGGCGTGTGCGACTTCGCGGCGGTCGCCCGCCGGCTGGCCGAGGCCTCCGGAGCGGAGATCCGCTACGGGGCACAGGCCGTACGGATCGACCGGCGGCCGGAGCGGGGCGTCGCCGTGCGGACCGCGCGCGGGGACATCGTGCGCGGGCGGGTGCTGGTCAACTGCGCCGGGCTGCACTGCGACGAGGTGGCGCGGCTGACCGGGGACGAGCCCGAGGTGCGGATCGTGCCGTTCCGGGGCGAGTACTACGAGCTGGCGCGGCCGGAGATGGTGCGCGGGCTGGTCTATCCGGTGCCCGATCCGACGTTCCCGTTCCTCGGGGTGCACCTCACCCGCGGGATCGACAGGGAGGTCCACGTCGGACCCAATGCGGTGCCGGCGCTGGCCCGCGAGGGGTACGGCTGGGGGGTCGTACGCCCTCGGGACCTGGCCGGTACGGCGGCCTGGCCCGGAACCTGGCGGATGGGCCGGCGGCACTGGCGGTACGGGATGGGCGAGCTGCACAGATCGGTGTCCAAGCGGGCGTTCGTGCAGGCGGTGCGCAGGCTGCTGCCGGAGGTGACCGAGCGGGATCTCGTGCGGGCGGCGCCGGGGGTGCGGGCCCAGGCCGTGCTGCGGGACGGGACGCTGGTGGACGACTTCCTGATCCGGGAGGGCGCGCGGGCCGTGCATGTGCTGAACGCGCCCTCGCCGGCGGCGACGGCCTCGCTGCCGATCGGACGGGAGGTGGCCCGCAGGGCGCTGACCGTACTGGGCTCGGCATGAGGACGGGATCCACGACGGCGGGGACGGCCGCCCCAGGAGCCACCGCGACCGGGAAGACCGCCACGACCGGGCGGGCGGTCACGGCAAGGCGGGTGGTCACGGCCGGGAAGACCGCCGTGATCAGGAAGACGGTCACGGCCAGGAGGGCGATCCCGGCCAGGAGGGCGGTCACGGCCGGGGCTGTCGGCGGGCGCCGTAAAATCGACTCCACTGTGTCTGAGCTGAACACCTCCCCCGAAGCGCCCCGGTCCGCCCCCGACGCACATCGGCACCGGTCCGGCACCGATGTGCCCGACCGGCCCGCCCGGCCGAAGGGAGAGCCCCGCTTTCCCGACGGCCCGCAGGCCGATCCCGCCGGATCGCACTTCGAGCGGCGGATCCGCAGCTTCCAGCCGCGGCGCAGCCGGGTGACCACGGGACAGGCGGACGCGTTGCAGCGGCTGTGGTCCCGGTGGGGGCTCGACATCGACGGGCAGCGCGTCGTCGACCTCGGCGAGCTGTTCGGCAACGGCAACCCGGTGGTGCTGGAGATCGGCTTCGGGATGGGCGAGGCGACCGCGCAGATGGCCGCCGCCGACCCGGACACCAACGTGCTCGGCGTGGACGTGCACACCCCGGGCCAGGGCAACCTGCTCAACCTCGCCGACCACCACGGGCTGTCCAACGTCCGGGTGGCCAACGGGGACGCCATCATCCTGCTGCGCGAGATGCTCGCCCCCGACTCCCTCGCCGGGCTGCGCGTCTACTTCCCCGACCCGTGGCCCAAGAAGCGCCACCACAAGCGACGGCTGATCCAGCCGGAGTTCCTCGACCTCGCCGCGACCCGGCTGCGGCCCGGCGCGCTCGTGCACTGCGCCACCGACTGGGAGCCGTACGCCGAGCAGATGCTCGACGTGCTCGACGCGCACCCGGACTTCGAGAACACCCGTGCCGAGGGCGGTTTCTCGCCCCGTCCCGCGTTCCGGCCCGTGACCCGTTTCGAGGGCCAGGGACTGGACAAGGGACATGTCGTGAACGATCTGCTCTTCCGTCGCGTACAGCACCGCGAACCGCAGGAGCAGCGGCCGCTGTAACCGCGGCGGCCGTGGTGGACATGGCCGTCCGGGCCGCCGGGCCGGCGGCACAAAAGGAACAGCAAGACCAGCCCTCCCTCGTTAGGGTCAATGCCGTGGCGACCGTTCCCCCTTATCCGACGCACCCCTTCGGCCCCGCCGGAGGCGGGGTCCGGCACCCACGCTGGTGGCAGCGCACAGGGGTGCGGTACGGCGCCGTGATCACGTTGCTGGCGCTCTCCGGGCTCGTCATCCTGGCGCTGGTGCGCCGCCAGACCGGCACCGAGGGATTCCTGGTCGGGCTCGGACTCGCGGTCCTGCCGGTGCCGTTGCTCGTCACCGCCTTCCGCTGGCTGGACCGGGTCCAGCCGGGCCCCTGGCGCAATCTGCTGTTCGCCTTCGCCTGGGGCGCCTGTGCCGCGGCGCTGATAGCGATCGTCGCCAACAGCTTCGCGACGGAGTGGATAGCGACGGCGACGGCCGATCCGTCGGGCGCCGACACCCTCGGCGCGACCGTGATAGCGCCCGTGGTCGAGGAGTCCGCCAAGGCCGCCGCCGTGCTGCTCGTCTTCCTCTTCCGCCGAAGGGACTTCACCGGCATCGTCGACGGGGTCGTCATAGCCGGGGTGACCGCGACCGGCTTCGCGTTCACCGAGAACATCCTCTATCTCGGCACCGCCTTCGGCACCGACCAGCTCAGCGGGGACCGGGGCATCGCCTCCGTCACCGCGGCGACCTTCTTCGTCCGCGTCATCATGTCGCCGTTCGCGCACCCCCTGTTCACCGTCCTCACCGGCATCGGCTTCGGCCTCGCCGCGCTGTGCACGGACCGGCAGCGCGTGCGCCGGGTGCTGCTGCCGCCGGGCGGACTGCTGCTCGCGATGGGCATGCACGCGTTCTGGAACGGCTCCGCGACCTTCGGCGAGTACGGGTTCTTCGCCGTGTACGGGCTGTTCATGGTCCCCGCGTTCGGCCTGCTGACCTGGCTGGTGATCTGGACCCGGCAGCGCGAACTGCGGTCCGTGTACGAGGAGTTGCCCGCGTACGTCGCCGCGGGCTGGCTGACCCCTGCCGAGCCGTACGCGCTCGGCTCGATGCGGGCCCGGCGGCTGGCCCGCGAGTACGCCGGGCACCACCTCGGCAAGCCGGCCGAGCGGACGGTGGCGCAGTACGAGACGTACGCGACCTCGCTCGCGGCCCTGCGGCGCAAGGGTCGCCGGGGCCGGGCCGGCAGCGACTTCGTCGTGCGGGAGCGGGAGCTGCTGCACGAGCTGTGGCAGCGCCGGGAGGTGGCGCGGCCCGCGCTGGACTACGCAGCGCGGGCGACGGCCCCGCCGGTGCCGGTGATGATGCCGGCGCCTGCCCCGGTGGCCTGGCCGGCGTACGGATATCCGGCGGCCGCGTACCCCGCCTACAACCCGTACCGGTCGTAGCCCCGGCGCGTCCGGGGAAGACGGCCGGGCCGGATCAGGCCGATGCCTCGGTGAGGCGGGCGAGCTCCGGCTCCGTCAGCTCCAGCTCCGCGACCCCGAGCAGGGCCGGCAGCTGCTCCACCGTCCGCGCGGAGGCGATCGGGGCCAGCACCGTCGGCCGGGCGGCGAGCCAGGCCAGGGCGACGGTGGCGGCCGCGACGTCATGGGCGCCCGCGATCTCGTCGAGGGCGGCGAGGACCGCGCGGCCGCGGTCGGTCTCCAGGTGCTTGGCGGCGCCGGTGGCCCGTGCGCTGTCGACCGTCGTACCCGGGCGGTACTTGCCCGTGAGGAATCCGGAGGCGAGGGCGTAGTAGGGGACGGCCGCGAGCCCGGACCCGGCCGCGACGTCCTGGAGCTCTCCCTCGTAGGTCTCGCGCGAGACCAGGTTGTAGTGGGGCTGGAGGGCCACGTACCGGGCCAGGCCCTCGCGGTCGGAGAACTCCAGGGACTCGCGCAGCCGCTCGGGGGAGATGTTGGAGGCGCCGATCTGGCGCACCTTGCCCGCCCGCACCAGCTCGTCGAGCGCGCCGATGATCTCCTCGACCGGCACCTCGGGCTTGTCGAAGTGGGTGTAGTAGAGGTCGATGTGGTCGGTGCCGAGGCGGCGCAGCGAGGCGTCGGCGGCGGCCTTGATGTTGGCGGCGGTCAGACCGGGGAAGTCGGGGTGCTGGCTGACCTTGGTGGCGATGACGACGTCGGCGCGGTTGCCGCGGGCCCTGACCCAGTTGCCGATGATCGTCTCGGACTCGCCGCCCTGGTTGCCGTCGGCCCAGGCCGAGTAGGCGTCCGCGGTGTCGATGAAGTTGCCGCCCGCGGCCGCGTAGGCGTCGAGCACGGCGAAGGAGTGGTCCTCGTCGGCGGTCCAGCCGAAGACGTTGCCGCCGAGGGCGAGCGGGAAGACCTCGAGGTCGGAGGAACCGAGCTTGCGAAGAGAAGTCATGCTCAATGTCAACGCCCGGCCCGGAAGGCGATATTCCGTACGGCCGCCGTCCGGCGCTCCCACCGCTTCCGTGAACCGTGGCCCGTGACCGCCCACGGCCCGTGACCCGTGGCCGGGCAGCAAAAAACCGGCAGTCCTGGCGTCGGGGGGATGTCGCCAGGACTGCCGGAGGTCAGATGACGCGGGGGGCCCTGTACGTCAGGGGGTGAGTCCCTTGCCGCGCAGCCAGGCCATCGGGTCGATCCCGTCCGCGCTGCCGCCCGGGTGGACCTCCAGGTGCAGGTGCGGACCGGTGACGTTGCCGGTGGCGCCGACCCGGCCGATGACATCGCCGGTGGCGACCTTCTGCCCGACGCTGACGCTGATCGAGGACTGGTGGCAGAACCACAGCTCGGTGCCGTCGTCGAGGGTGAGGATCGTGCGGTAGCCGTAGGAGCCGGCCCAGCCCGCCTCGGTGATCGTGCCGCTGTGGATCGCCTTGATGAGCGTTCCGGTGGGCGCGGCGAAGTCGAGGCCCGTGTGGTACCCGGAGGACCACATGGAGCCGGCCTCGCCGAAGGTCGAGGTGATCGTGTACGAGGAGGTCGGCAGCGTGTACTGCTTGGCGAGCTCGGCCAGGCGCTCGGCCTCGGCCTTCTTCGCGGCCTCCTCCTCCGCCTTCTTCTTGGCGGCTTCGGCCTTCTGCTTGGCCTCCTGCTCCGCCTTGGCGGCCGCGTCGCTGGCGGCCTTCTCGGCAGCGGCGGCGGCCTTGGCCTCGACCTGGGTCTGCTGCTGCTCGGCCTGGGCCATGATCCGGCTGCGCAGCGCCTCACCGGCGTCGGTGGTGCCCTGGGCGGTCTCGGCGGTGGTCACGCCTATGCCGCTGAGCGGGGCCGCGACGTCCTGGGCGGTCTCGGCGGGCTTCTCGTCCGACAGCAGGGAGCCGACGGAGGGAAGATCGGGCAGGGAGATGGAGACCGGGGGCTTGCCGGTGTTGGCGCTGGCCATTCCGCCGCCGGCGACGGCGGCTATGACACCGACACCCAGGACGGTGGAGCTGCGGGCGAGTCCCCCGCCACGCTGCTTGGCGACACGATGCTTGCCGCGCGGGGGGCGAACGGTCTCCGCGGTGGGATTCCACTCCTCCCACGGACCCTCGTCGGCGCGGTAGCTGCCGAAGCCGAAAGCCTCGGCGTCGGGCTGGCTCGGCACGAACGGGGCCTCAGGGGCAGGCGGGTTGGACGCCACGTGGGCGCGCTCCTTCCTTCCTTCTCGCCTACCGGGTTAGCTGACGGGTTCGGAGCAGGAAGGTCTCCTACGCGCGTATACCGCCTGTCACTGACAGTGGTGGCCGTGCGATTCACCCCAGGGTGTTGGTTCCCCGGTTCCCTTGCGGGATTCGGCGCGTGCGCACGGAGCCGCCTTGTGACGGCTGGGACAACCGCGCTGCGTTATCGAACGTTAATGGGCACGGGGGCGGGATTCCAAGCCGTTCTGCTTGATCAATAACATTTTTGGCCAGGACTTAAGGCGATGACCGGCGAAAATCGGGCGAGTTGGCCCTTGCGCGAGACGCGGGGGCAACGCCTCAGGAGTCACCCGGGTTTTGATGGTGACTCAGATGTTATGCGCAGGGGGGTCGTTCGATCACTCCGGGTGACGGAGGCGTGGTCAGGGCCGCCGCACGGCGAGCAGGGCCATGTCGTCCGTCAGCCCTCCCCCGCAGTGCCGGTGCACATCCCGCGCGAGAGCGGCGAGCAACTCCTCGGGGTCGCGGAAGGAGCGGCCGGCGAGCCGCTCCTCGGGGTCGTAGAACCGGCCTTGGGTGTCGCGCGCCTCGGAGACGCCGTCGGTGTGCAGGAGCAGGGTGGCGCCCCTGGGGAACCGGGTCTCCTCCGCGCGGTCGGGCCGGCCGGCCAGCTCGCCCATGCCGAGCGGCAGAGCCGGCTCGTGGGCGGGCAGGGGGCGCACGGTGCCGTCCGGGTGCAGCAGCAGCGGCGGCGGGTGCCCGCGGTTGAGGATCCGTACCGTCTCGTCCCCGTGCGGAAGTTCGGCGAGTACGGCGGTGGTGAAGCCCTCGAAGGCGTCGGGCCCGTCGCGCCGGGTGCCCTCGCGCGCCAGCGCCCGCTCCAGCCGCTGCGCGACCGCCTCCAGGGTCGCCTCCTGCTCGGCGGCCTCCCGGAAGGCCCCGATGACCACGGCCACCGCCGACACCGCCCCCATGCCCTTGCCCCGTACGTCCCCGACGACCAGCCGCACGCCGCGCGGGGTGTCCTGCACGGCGTAGAGGTCGCCGCCGATGAAGGCGTCGGCCTGGGCGGCCTCGTAGCGGGCGGCGACGTCGTAGCCGCCGATCCGGGCGGCGGGCTCGGGCAGCACCGCGCGCTGGGCGGCCTCGGCGATCCCGCGGGCGCTGGCGAGGCGCTGGTCGCCGCGGCGCACGACACGGTTGATGACCGCGGCCATCACGGCGACCGTGGCCACGGTGACGATCTCGGTGACCGCGTCGGCGTCCGGGATCCGGGTGGACCGGGCGTGCACGGCGTACGCCCCGGCCACGGCCGCCACCCCCGTGACGGCGGTGCCGAGGAAGGAGTACAGCGGGGCCGCCACCAGCGGGGCGGCCGTGAAGAGGGGCGCCCCGGTGAAGCCGCGGGGCGTGCAGATGCCGTAGACGGCCCCGCCGACGGCCATCAGCGCGGGAAGCACCCTGAGGAGTGACCGCAGGAGACAGATCCGCCGTTCGTCGCCGGTGGCGTCGGCGGACACGGAGGACCTGGACGGTACGGAGGATGCAGGGGCCGCGGATGCGTCGGGCGAGGCGGGCACGGCGGCTGCCCGCTCGCCGGGGCCTGGGTCCGGGCCTGGGCCGGGGTCCGGCCCCGACACCGGTCCGGGATCCGGGGCGGGGTCGGGCGAGAGGCGGCCGCCCTCGCGTGCGTACGGGACGAGGTGGTCGTCCGCGGCCGTGCCGGGCCCCTCGGCCGCGCCTGGTTCCTCGTGCGGCCCCTCACCCGTCAGGTCACCAGAGCGCACCACTCGTCTCCCGCCGTCTCCAGCCACGAAGGTCCAGATTCGCCGGAGTCGGCGCGCAGGGCGAGCGATGTTGGGCCGACCGGATGACGGCGGCGGCGAAAACGGCTCCGCGGGAACGCCGGGAGCCGTGGTGAAAACACTCAGGGCCGGAATCCGTGAACTGGATTCCGGCCCTGAGTCTTCAGTAGCGGGGACAGGATTTGAACCTGCGACCTCTGGGTTATGAGCCCAGCGAGCTACCGAGCTGCTCCACCCCGCGTCG
>NZ_JBEOWS010000326.1:0-10950 GCF_040296125.1 Streptomyces sp. NPDC002265
GACACCTTGCCGGTGTCCGGCACCGAAACCCTCCGTGGTGCTCCCCTGCGCCCATGGTGCAGTTCCATGAACGCTTCGCGCATTGCCGGTCTCCGGCAATGTTCACTAAGGTCTCCCTGCCGGTCGGCGTCAGGAACGCGTCACCGAAGCGTCAAGAAGGCGGGGCAGGGTGTCGGAACGGGAGATACCCGAGCAGTATCTGACCGGATACGCCCAACTCCTGGCGGACGTCGCGGCATCCGGCCGCCGGCTGACCCGCGACGAGATCGAGGCACGGCGCGCCCTCGGCGAACGGGCCGCCGAATCCGGCCACGGACTGCGCGCCCTGGTCGGCGCCCATCTGGCCGCCACCCGCGCCGCCTGGCCCGGCACTCCCCGCACGGCCGACAGCACCCTCGCCGCCATGCACCAGGCCGTCGACGCCTTCGCCGAGGGCTACGAACGCGCGCAGCGTCTGGCCGTACGCCAGGAGGAGGCCGCCCGCCGGGAGTTCATCGACGACCTGCTGCACGGCCGCAGCAACCCGGGCCGGCTCGCCGAACGCGCCGAACGCTTCGGCCTGCTCCTGTCCCACACGCACGCTGTCGCGGTCGCCCAGGGGCCGGCCGCCTACGGCGAGGGCGGCCCGGCCGCACGCCAGGTGGAGCAGGCGCTCATCGGCCGCTTCGGCGACCGCGGCGTGCTGCTCACCACGAAGGAGGGCCGGCTGCTGTGCGTCGCGCCGGGCGACCAGGACGAGGTGCTCGTCCACTTCGCCCGGCAGGCGTATGCAGCGACGGACGGCGGGCTGATCGCGATCGGCCGCGCGCAGCCCGGCCCCGGCGGCATCAGGCAGTCCTACGAGGAGGCGCTGAACAGCCTCGAACTGGCCGAGCGCCTCCAGCTCGACGGCCCCGTCCTGCGCGCCGCCGACCTGCTGGTCTACCCGGTCCTCACCCGTGACCGGCAGGCCATGGCCGACCTCGTCCTGAACGCGCTCGGCCCGCTCACCACCGCCCGCGGCGGCGCGCAGCCGCTGCTCGACACCCTCACCGTCTACTTCGACTGCGGCTGCGTCGCCGCGGAGGCCGCCCGGCGGCTGTCGCTGAGCGTGCGCGCCCTGACGTACCGTCTGGAACGCATCCACCAGCTCACCGGCGCCGACCCGGCCTCCCCGACGCACCGGTACATGCTCCAGACCGCGGTCATCGGCGCCCGGCTGCTGGACTGGCCGGCCACCGGCCTGTGAGTCAGCGGTAGTCGGGGTTCGCGTAGTCGAGGCGGCAGCCCGCGTCCCACTCGGAGCGCTGGTTGCCGTGCGCGGGGATGCCCCCGGCCCGCTTGAGCAGCGCCGCCACATGCATCAGGTTCCAGGTCATGAAGGCGGTGTTGCGGTTGGTGAAGTCGTTCTCCGGACCGCCCGAACCCGGGTCGAGGTACGACGGTCCGGGTCCCGCCGCACCGATCCAGCCCGCGTCGGCCTGCGGCGGGACGGTGTAGCCGAGGTGCTGGAGGCTGTAGAGCACGTTCATCGCGCAGTGCTTCACGCCGTCCTCGTTGCCGGTGATCAGACAGCCGCCGACGCGCCCGTAATAGGCGTACTGACCCTGCTCGTTGAGCAGGCTGGAGCAGGCGTAGAGGCGCTCGATCACCCGTTTGGTCACCGAGCTGTTGTCACCGAGCCAGATCGGTCCGGCCAGCACCAGGATGTCCGCGGCCATGACCCGTTCTTACAGCGCCGGCCAGGCGTCGACGGCCGCGCCGTGCTCGGTCATGTCGGGGTACACACCGGTCGCGATGTCGTGGTCGACGGCCCGGACCAGATCCGTGGCGACCCCGCACGCGTCCATGATCGCGTGGCTTCTGTCGATCAGCCCCTGAGTATGGCTCTGCAGCGGCGACGGCTTGAGGGTGCAGTTGACGAACAGGGTGGTCAGGTCGTCGAAACGGTACGCGTCGTCGGCGGGGGCGGCCGGGGACTGCGACGCTGCCATGACGGACTCCTCAGGGGGACGGACGGCGGTGGCCCGGCGGCCGGGCTGAGCAGCAGCCTCTCGCGCGAAAGCGCCCTTCGTCGGCTCGACGCACCGGCACACGGAGCCTGTTCCCGGCGCGGCCCGCAGCGGCCACGGCGCCACGGCGGCGGAAGTGTGCCGGGCCAGGTCTTACGGACCGGTGACGTGTCCGGCGTGGCACCGGTGCGGCGCAGGCGCGGGACCTAGCGTGCAGGCCATGCGTGTACTGGTCACCGGCGGTGCCGGGTTCATCGGGTCCCATGTCGTCGAGGCGCTGACGGAACACGGCCACGAGGCCGTCGTGTTCGACGTGCGCACGGAACCGGGTGCCGACGTCCGCGACGCGGCGGCGGTGCGACGCGCCCTGTCCGGCGTGGACGCCGTGTGCCACCAGGCGGCGATGGTCGGACTGGGCAACGGCTTCGCCGACGCGGCGGAGTACGTCTCCCGCAACGACCTCGGTACGGCCGTGCTGCTCACGGCGATGGCCGCGGCGGGCGTGGGCCGGCTCGTACTGGCCGGGTCGATGGTGGTGTACGGGGAAGGGCGCTACGAGTGCGAACGGCACGGGGTGGTGCGGCCGGGGCCGCGGGCCGTCGCCGACCTGGAAGCCGGACGGTTCGAGCCCCGGTGCCCGCACTGCGGCGAGGAGCTGACGCCGGGGCTGGTCGGCGAGGACGCCCCGGCGGACCCGCGCAACGTGTACGCGGCCACCAAGCTCGCCCAGGAGCATCTGGCCGCCGCGTGGGCCCGCGCGACCGGTGGTTCGGCCGTGTCGCTGCGCTACCACAACGTGTACGGGCCCCGGATGCCCCGCGACACCCCGTACGCGGGTGTCGCCTCCTTCTTCCGCTCCGCGCTCGCCCGCGGTGAGGCCCCCCGCGTCTTCGAGGACGGCGCGCAGCGCCGGGACTTCGTGCACGTACGGGATGTCGCGGCGGCCAACCTGGCCGCTCTCACGGCCGTCCCCCCGGAGGGGGCGCTGACCGCGTACAACACCGGCAGCGGCGAGCCGCACACCGTCGGCGAGATGGCGCGGGCGCTGGCGGCCGCCGCCGGCGGGCCGGAGCCCGTCGTCACCGGGGAGTACCGGCTCGGCGACGTACGGCACATCACCGCGGACTCCACCCGGCTGCGGACCGAACTGGGCTGGCGGGCCGGAACGGGGTTCCAGGAAGGTATGCGCGAGTTCGCCCGGGCCCGCCTGGCCGGAGACGCCGGGTAGGTCCCGGCCGGCCGCTCCGGCGGCCGGGCACGCCGCACGGCGGCCCCGGCCCCGACCGCCCTGCCGCACGGGCACACACCGCACCGCAGGCCCGGGACCGGCCCCAACGCCCTGCCGCACGGACACGCCCCGCAGGCCCCGGACCGGCACGCCCTGCCGCACGGACACGCCCCGCAGGCCCGGGACCGGCCCCAACGCCCGGACCGGTCCAGGCGGGTCAGCTCAGGCCCGGGCCGTCGGCAGGATCACCTCGAAGCAGCAGCCGCCGGGGATGTTGCGTACGGCGGCCCGTCCCTGGTGGGCCTCCACGATGCCGCGGACGATGGCGAGCCCGAGGCCCGCGCCGGCCGGAGGCGTACGCGCGTGCGTCCCGCGCCAGCCGGTGTCGAAGACCCGCGGCAGATCCGCCTCGGGGATACCGCCGCAGCCGTCCGTCACCGAGAGGACCACGCCCTCGGGCGACCGTTCGGCCGCCACCGCGACCGTGCCGTCCGCCGGGGTCCGGCGGATCGCGTTGACCAGCAGGTTCCCCAGAACCCGGCTCATCTCCCGGCCGTCCACCTCCACCGGCACCGGTTCGATACGGCCGCCGACGAGCCGTACGCCGTGCTCGCGGGCGAGCGGGTCGACTCCCGCGAGGGCGTCGCCGATCAGGTCGTACAGCGACATCCGGGACGTGGACAGGGCGAGGGCGCCGGCGTGGATGCGGGACAGTTCGAACAGGTCGCCCACCATGTCGTTGAGCCGCTCGACCTCGGTGCGGATCTGGCGCAGATAGCGGGCCGGATCGGCGGCGACCCCGTCCTCCAGCGCCTCGGACATCGCGCGCAGACCCGCGAGCGGGGTGCGCAGGTCGTGCGAGATCCAGGCGACGAGCTCCCGGCGGGAGGACTCCAGGGCCCGTTCACGGTCGCGGGACTCGGCGAGCTTCGCGCTGGTCTCGGCGAGTGCGCTGCTCAGCGCCTCCAGCTCGGCGGTAGCCGGGCCGTCGGGTGCGGCGAAGTCGCCGCCGTCGCCGAAGGACCGGGCGGCCTGCGTGAGCGCCCGGCTGCGGGCGACCACCCAGCGGCCCAGCAGCAGCGCGGTCGCCAGGGACACGACGGCCGCCATCGCGACGACCGTCGTCACGACGCTCAGATCGTGTGCGGACAGGAACATCGCCCAGGCCACGGCCAGCGTCCCCGCGAGCATCGCGGTCACCGCCACGGCCACGACGACGGCGAGCGACGCGGTCAGCGACCGCCGCCGGATCAGCCACAGCACGGCCACGCCCGCCACCCCGGCGGCGACGGCCCCGAGGAAGGCGAACAGGGCGATGAGGAGTATGTCGCGCACAGGTCACACCTCCCCCGCCGTCGTACCGGGTGCGGGGGCGGATGCGGAACCGGATCCGGACCCGGCTGCGGACCCGGCCGCCTCGAAGCGGTACCCCACCCCCCACACCGTCTGGATCAGCCGGGGCCTGGCCGGGTCGTCCTCGATCTTGCCGCGCAGCCGGCGGACATGGACCGTGACGGTCGACAGGTCGCCGAATTCCCAGCCCCAGACCTCGCGCATGAGGTCCTCGCGGCCGAACGCCCGGCCGGGATGGCGCAGGAAGAAGGCGAGAAGGTCGAACTCGCGCAGGGTGAGGGCGAGTTCGGTGCCGTTCTTGGTGGCACGGCGGGCGGCCGGGTCCGCGGTCAGACCGGCCGCGCCCAGCCGGCGCGCCCCGGTGCCCGGCTCTCCGGTCCCGGCGGACCGGGTGCGGCGCAGGACCGACTCCACCCTCAGTACCAGCTCCCGGGGGCTGAACGGCTTGGTGACGTAGTCGTCCGCGCCCACCTCCAGCCCCAGGATCCGGTCGTCCTCGTCCCCGCGCGCGGTCAGCATGATGACCGGCACCGGGCCGCGCTCCCGGATCCTGCGGCAGACCTCGAGGCCGTCGATGCCGGGCAGCATCAGGTCGAGCACCACCAGATCCGGCCGGTGCGCGGCGGCGCGGGCCAGCGCGGCCGGCCCGTCCCCGGCTCGGTCCACGTCGTACCCGGCACGGTCGAGGTAGCCGGAGACGACCTCGGCGACGGTGGGATCGTCGTCGACGACCAGGACCCGGGCGGCTCCGGCCCGCGTCGGCCCGTAAGGCTGTTGCTCCATACGGCCAGCCTCGCACCGCGCGGCCGCCGGTGCCGTCCGCCGCCGCCGACGTCCGTGTTTCGTAAGGAGCTGACGTCCGATATGCGGCTTTGGCGTCCGTAGGGTGAGAAGCGTGACGACCTCTCCCCCGCCATCGGACGTCGATGTGGTGCTCCCCTGCCTGAACGAGGCCGGAGCCCTGCCCTGGGTACTGGAGCGCATCCCGCCCGGCTGGCGCGCGCTCGTCGTGGACAACGGCTCCACGGACGGCTCGGCCGAGCTCGCCCGCAGTCTCGGCGCGACCGTCGTGCACGAGCCGCGCCGTGGGTTCGGCGCCGCCTGCCACGCGGGGCTGACCGCGGCCACCGCGGACATCGTGTGCTTCTGCGACTGCGACGCCTCGCTCGACCCGTCGCTGCTCGTCCCCTTCGTCCGCGAGGTACGGTCCGGTGCGGCCGACCTCGTGCTCGGGCGGCGCCGCCCGCAGGGCCGGGGCAGCTGGCCCGCGCACGCACGGGCCGGCAACCTCGCGCTCGCCCGGATGCTGCGCCGCCGCACCGGCCTGCGCCTGCACGACCTCGGCCCGCTGCGCGCCGCGCGCCGCACCTCTTTGCTCGCGCTCATGCTCACCGACCGCCGTAGTGGGTACCCGCTCCAGATGGTGGTCCGGGCCTCCGACGCCGGCTGGCGGGTCACCGAGCACGACGTGCCCTACCTCCCGCGCACCGGCGCCTCGAAGGTGACCGGGACCTGGCGCGGGACCTGGCAGGCGGTACGCGACATGCGCCGCGTGCTGGCCGAGCCGCCGCTGCCGCGCCGGGACGGCCCCCCGGGCCGGGGCCGCGGCACCCCCGGCCCGCTCTCCTCTCAGCAAGGGGGAAACTCCCAGTGACCACCCTTCTCGTCATCGCCAAGGAACCGCTGCCGGGGCGGGTGAAGACCCGGCTCACCCCGCCGTTCACTCCCCGCGACGCCGCCCGGCTCGCGGAGGCGGCCCTCGTGGACACACTGCGCACCGTGGCGGCGACCCCCGCGCGGCGCCGCGTGCTGGTCCTGGAGGGACGGCCCGGTCCCTGGCTGCCGCCCGGCTTCGACGTCGTACCGCAGTGCGCGGGCGGCCTCGACGAACGGCTTGCCGCCGCCTTCGCCGGTTGCACCGGCCCGGCCCTGCTGATCGGCATGGACACCCCGCAGGTGACGCCCGAGCTGCTCACCGTGGACCTCACCGGTCACGACGCCTGGTTCGGCCCCGCCGAGGACGGCGGTTTCTGGGCTCTGGGCCTCGCCCACCCCGATCCCGCGCTGGTGCGCGGGGTGCCGATGTCGAGTCCGACGACGGGTGCCGTCCAGCGCGCACGGCTGGTCGCCGCCGGGCTGCGGGTGCGCGAGCTGCCGCGGCTGCGGGACGTGGACACCGTCCAGGACGCCGAGGCGGTCGCCGGGTCGGCGCCCCGCACCCGCTTCGCCGCGGAACTGGGACGACTCCGGGCGGTCGCCGGCCGATGAGCACCTCCCGTGAGTTCGCACCGCCGACGACCACCGCGAAAGCCCGTACGGGCAGCCGGCCGCGCCGCCTCCTCGACGGCGTACCGCCCTCCTGGTCCGCCACCGCCTACGCCGACGCCCTGGACGCCGGGCAGGGCCCGCTCTTCCTGCGCCGCACCGACGGCTGGCTGCTGCCGCTGGAGGTGGAGCGCTGGTGCGCGGCGGCGGACGCCGCGGACGGGTCCGTCCTGGAGCGCTGCGAGGGGACCGTGCTGGACATCGGATGCGGGCCCGGCCGGCTGGTCGCCGCCCTCGGCGCGCGCGGACTGCCCGCCCTCGGCATCGACGTCAGCGAGGCCGCCGTCGCCCATACGATCCGCCTCGGCGGGCGGGCGCTGTGCCGGTCCGTGTTCGATCCGGTCCCCGGCGAGGGCCGCTGGAGCACCGCCCTGCTCCTGGACGGCAACGTCGGCATCGGCGGCGACCCCGTGGCCCTCCTCGACCGCGTCGCCCGCCTGGTCGTCCCCGGTGGTCTGCTGATCGCGGAGACGGTGCCGGTGGACGTCGACGAACGCGCCCAGGTCCATATCGTCCATCTGGCCGGACCCCAGGGCGGCACGGACGTCCCCTTCCCCTGGGCCCGCCTGGGCACCCCGGCCCTGGTCCGGCACGCGGCGCGGGCGGGCTGGCAGCCCGAGGCTCAGTGGACCACCGGCGGCCGCTGCTTCGTCGCCCTGCGCAGCCGCCGTACGAGCAACAGCGCCGACCCGGCGGACAGCACGGCCGTGATGAGCAGCCAGCGCGCCAGGAAGCCGTCCGCGGACCGTCCGGTGGCGGACATGTAGTGCTCCGCCACCCGGCCGCTGATCAACGGGAACCACACGAGCAGCAGCAGCCCGGACAGGACGGCGGGCACCCGGACGTACATCACGTACGCCCGGTGCCCGCCCGCCGCCCCGGTCAGCGCACGGTCCGCCGCCGAGTACAGGGGCAGCAGCACCAGGTCGTGCAGCAGCGCCAGCCCGACGAACCACAGCACCACCTGCCACCAGGTGTCACCGCCGGCCAGCAGCCGCACCCCGGCGTACCCGGCGAGGGCGAACGAGCAGACGAGCAGCAGCAGTTGCAGGGGGCTGCCGAGCCTGAACCGGTCGGGCAGCAGCGAGCGCGGGATCACCGGAGGTCTCCGAACGTCATCCGGCCCACCCATTTGGTGTTCAGGACACCGGGGGCCGCGGGCATGATGACCCGCGCCGGGTAGCCGTGGTCGGGGGTCAGGTCCTCGCCGTTGACGAACAGGGCGAGGAGGGAGAGCGGGTCGCCCACCTGGTTGGCCCGCAGGGCGGCCCGGCGGAAGGCGCCGTGCCGCTGCACCGACTCCACCAGGACGTCCACCGGATCGTCGTGGCCGACGAGTGCGGCGAGGTCCCGCAGGCGTACGCCCCGCCACCACTGGTTCGACGTCGACCACCCCTCGACGCAGGCGATGGGCAACGCCGAACTGTGCAGGGGAAGTTGCAGCAGGTCCGCGCGGCTCAGCCGGACCTGGCCGGTGCGGCCCGTGAGGACCAGCCGCCAGGCGTCGGCGCCGGTCTCGCGCGGGTCGATGCCCGCGTACGCGGCCGTCTTGTTGATCTGGAAGCCGCCGGGGCCGCTGCCCGGTTCCCCACCACCGTGCGGGGCGAGCAGCGCGGTCTCCCGCAGCGGCCCGTCGAGGCTCTGCCCGGCCGTCGTGACGAACAGCAGCGCCGACCCGCCGCCGACCAGGCCGAGGGCCCCGCGCCGGGACACGGTGGGCTCGGCGGGGTTCGGCGAGACCAGCTCGTCGCCCTCCTCGACGCCCATGCCGCCGTCCGCCGTCGCCTCGGGTTCACCGGCCCGCATCCGGCGCAGGTTGCGCACGGCCGCGGGCGTCTTCAGGACCGCGTGCGCGACGAACGCGGCGAAGAACACCCAGGCCCCGTAGAAGTGCAGCGGATAGAAGGAGCCCGGGAAGATGTAGTCGAGCTGGATGTTGAGCACGCCCGTCGTGAACTCGAAGAGCGCGCCGCCCACCAGCAGCAGCAGCGAGACGCGCTCCAGTGCGTGCGCGACGGACCGCGCGGGCGGCAGGGCGAACAGCCTGGGCACGACCGACCACAGCTTCGCCAGGAGTACGGGCACGAGCGTGATGCCCAGCGTGACGTGCACGCCCTGGGTGAGCCGGTACAGCCAGACCGGGCCGCTCGGCCAGGCGAAGAGGTAGAAGCCGAGGAGCCCCTTGTCCGGGGTCGTGTCGTTCACCGGCGACAGGCCGGGGTTGTACGCGGCGTACGACACCAGTCCCGTCACGAACATCACCGTGATCCCGCCGAGCAGGACGACGCCGAGGACGGACGTGAACCAGGGGCCGCGCACGGGGCTGCGCCAGAAGCCGGGCGAGGAGGGAAGCCGTTGATCGGGCATGTCCCGACCGTAGGCCGGTCCGGGGCCCGAAAGGGGGCGTGACTCATGACGAAACGCTGACGTCCCGGCTCGGTGTGACCGTTCGCGCCGCCTTTCGGCCTAGCGTTCCCGGCGTGATCCCCGTTCGCCTCCGTGACCTCGGCGCCGCACTGGCCGCCGCCCTTCTCGTCCTGGTGGCCGTACTGGTCGGCCGCCACATCCAGAACGCCCACCACACGCTGTTCGTGCACTGGCCGCCGGTGTTCGCGGAGTGGGACCCGCATGTCGGTCCGGGCACCCCGGCCGCCGTCGCGGTCGCGGCCGCGGTGGTGGCGTACGGGCCGGTCGCGGCCGTCCGGCTGCGCTGGCGGCCGCTGCTCGCCACGGCCCTCGGCACGGCGCTCGCCTGGACCTGGTCGCTGGCCCTGGTCGACGGCTGGCAGCGGGGCGTCGCGGGCCGACTCACCACCCGCAACGAGTATCTGCGGGTCGTCGACCGCTTCCACGACATCCCGGCCGCCCTGCGCGGCTTCGACGACCACATCCTGAGCGGCGCGCCCGCTCCCTGGCCCGCGCACATCGCCGGGCATCCGCCGGGTGCGACCCTGACCTTCGTCCTGCTCGACCGGATCGGTCTGGCCGGCGGGGGCTGGGCGGGGGCCTGGTGCATCACCGTGGGCGCCACGGCCTGCGTGGCCGTGCTGGTCGCGGTGCGGCTGCTGGCCGACGAGGACCTCGCCCGGCGGGCGGCGCCGTTCCTGGTGCTGGCCCCGGCCGCGGTGTGGGTGGGCGCCTCGGCCGACGGCTACTTCGCGGCGGTCGCCGCCTGGGCGGTGGCCCTGCTCGCGCTCGCGGCGACCGGACACCGGACCCGGGCCGCGGCGTTCGGTTCCGGCCTGCTGTTCGGCCTGACCTGCTATCTCTCGTACGGGCTCGTGCTGTTCGCGCTGATCGGGGCGGGTGCGCTGGTGGCGGCGGGCGACCTGCTCCGGCCCGGGGGACAGGGCCGGTCCGGGGGACAGGGCCGGTCCGGGGGACAGGGCCGGTCCGGGGCCGGGGCCCGGTACCGCCCGTGGTTGGGGGCGCTCCCGTTCCTGCTCGTCGGTCTCGCCGTCGTCCCGGTCGTGTTCACGCTCGCGGGCTTCGACTGGTGGGAGGCCTACCACCTGCTGGTCAAGCGCTACTACGAGGGCGTCGGCGGCACCCGGCCCTACGGCTACTGGGTGTGGGCGAACCTCGCGTGCACCGTCCTCGTCGTCGGCCTCGCGAGCGCGGCAGGACTCAACCGGGCCGCCACGGCACTCGTACGGCGCCATCGGGTCCGGCCCGGACCGGACCGCGCGGCCGCCGCCGAGGCCCGCCTCGCCGTGCTCGTCCTGTCCGCCGTACTCGCCGTGCTCCTCGCCGACCTGTCCGGGATGAGCAAGGCGGAGACGGAACGCATCTGGCTGCCGTTCGCGATGTGGATCCTGCCGGGCTGCGCCCTGCTGCCGCACCCGCGCGCCTGGCTCACCGCGCAGGCCGTTCTCGCCCTGCTCCTCAACCACCTGCTGCTGACGGGCTGGTGACGGCCCGACAGGGAGAGCGAACGGAGAAACGGCCCGGGCCCGCACCCGACGAGGTGCGGACCCGGGCCGAAAAGTGTGCGTACGCGTCAGGCGGGAACGATGTTCTCGGCCTGCGGGCCCTTCTGGCCCTGCGTGACGT
>NZ_JBEOWS010000327.1:0-10917 GCF_040296125.1 Streptomyces sp. NPDC002265
CGCACGGCGGCGGCGAGCCGCCGGAGCGCCTCGCCGGTCCTCCCGGACACCTCCTCCCCCGCCCAGGCGAGCGCGGTCGCGGCCTCGGCCAGGGGCAGCGCGGCGGCGTACTGCGTGTGCAGCCGCCGCTCGGCTGCGGAACCGCCGTGCCGCCGCAGCCGGGGCCCGGCGAGTGCGTCCTGGGCGTGGTCGAGGGCGGCGGTGAGCGCGGCGCGCCGGGCGGTCGCCCGGGCGCCACCGGCGGCGTCGAGCAGGTCGGCGACGGCCTCGTACACCCCGGCCACCGCCTCCCGTTCCCCGTCGAACCTGAAGTCGCCGGTGAGGGCACCGGGTGTGGGCAGGGCGATCCGCAGGAGGAGCAGCCACGCGGCCCCCGCCAGGAAGACGAGGGCACGCTGCCAGCCGCTCTCGGGCAGGGGCATCCCGGCGCCGATGGCGGCGGCGACGAGCAGCTGTGTGGCGGCGCCGGAGGCGACGGGTCCGATGGCGCTGACCCCGCCGGCGACCAGGGCCACCACGGTGAGCAGTGCCGTGAGGAGCACGGGCGCGGTGTGCTGCCCGGCGTACGTGCCGACGAGCAGCCCGGCCGCACCGGCGAGCGCGGGCACCCCCAGCCGCTTGACGGCGGCCCGGCGGCTGCCCGGCCGGTCGTTGAACCCGGTGAGCATGGCGGCGATGGCGGCGACGACACCGAGGGAGGTACGTCCGGCGAGTACGGCGGCGAGCAGCAGGGGGCCGGCGGCCAGCGCGCCTCGGGTGACCGCGCTCCAGGGAACGGGGCCGCGCTGGGTGCGCAGGGTGTGGGCGAGCCAGGGCGGCAGAGCGGGTGCGGCGGGGCGGGGCACGGAACTCCTTCGTCGGGCGCAGGCGGGGTGTGCCTTCGGACGACGTCGGCCGGGCGGTGAGCAGCGGACGCTAGGTACGGCTGCAGTCTCCACCGTAGAACATGTTTATGGAGACAGCGGAACGCTCATATTTCCATGGCGTTACAGGTGCCACGCCATGGATACGACGGCAGCTCGCGAAAATACGGATGCGGGCGTCGGAGCGGGCGTGGATGATCGGGAGGTTGTCCGGAGACCGCGGCCACCGCCGCCGGTCCCGGTGAGGGAAGGGGACCGCCCATGAGTTCTGATCGTGCCGTCGTGCTTCGCCGGGCCGCCGGTTCCGACGCCGGACCGGCGGCCGAGGTCTGGCTGCGCTCGTTCGCCGCCGCGCTGCCCTCGGTCGTCAGGCCGCGCTCCGACGACGACGTGCGCGACTACTTCCGCGACGTGGTGGTGCCGTTGCGGGAGACCTGGGTCGCGGAGACGGCCGGTGCGGTCGTCGGGGTGATGGTCCTCGACGGCGAACTGCTCTCCCAGCTCTACCTCGCCCCCGACTGGCGCGGCCGGGGCCTCGGCGACCGGTTCGTCGTACTGGCCAAGGAGCGCAGCCCGCAGGGCCTGACGCTGTGGACCTTCCAGGTCAACGAACCGGCCCACCGCTTCTACGAGCGGCACGGCTTCGTGGCCGTCGAGCGCACGGACGGCAGCGGGAACGAGGAGCGGGAGCCGGACGTGCGGTACGTGTGGCGGCCGTAGCGCGTGTGCCGCGCCATCGCGTGTGCCGCGCCATCGCGTGCGCCGCGCCATCGCGTGCGCCGCGCCATCGCGTGCGCCGCGCCATCGCGTGCGCCGCACTATCGGGTGTGCCGCGCCATCGGGTGCGCCGCACTATCGGGTGTGCCGCGCCTGTCGGGCCTGTCGCGCGCTCCCGAGTCCCGCCGTGTCCGCGGCCGCGCACAGCACCTCGCGGAGCATGGCGGGCGTGAGCCGGCCGGTGAAGGTGTTGCGCTGGCTGACGTGGAAGCAGCCGAAGAGCTCCAGCCCGTCGAGGGACACCCGGGCGCCGTGCCCGAAGGCCGGCCGGGGCCGCGGGACCGTCCAGCCCGCCGCGGCGAGCGCGGGCAGCGCCGCCTGCCAGCCGAAGGCGCCGAGCACCACCACGGCGCGCAGGGTCGGCCGCAGCAGGGCGAGCTCCTGGACGAGCCACGGCCGGCAGGTGTCGCGTTCCGTGGGCGTGGGCTTGTTGGCGGGCGGGGCGCAGTGGACCGGTGCGGTGATGCGGACGCCGTACAGCTCCAGTCCGTCGCCGAGGTCGACGGAGGTCGGCTGCGAGGCGAGGCCGACGTCGTACAGGGCCTGGTACAGCACGTCCCCGGAACGGTCGCCGGTGAACATCCGGCCGGTGCGGTTGCCGCCGTGGGCGGCGGGCGCCAGGCCGACGATCAGCAGCGACGCGTCGGCGGGACCGAAGCCCGGCACCGGGCGTCCCCAGTACGTACGGTCGGCGAAGGCGGCCCGCCGGGTACGGGCGACCTCCTCGCGCCAGGTCACGAGCCGGGGGCACGCCGTGCACCCGGTGATCCGGGCGTCCAGAGCGGCCAGGCTGTCCATGCAGCCACCGTAGACCCGCACGCACCCGGGCCACATGGCGGCGAGTGCCGTGAGAGGCCGGGAAAAACCCCGCGGAAGGGGCCGGTCCCGGAGGCTAGAGTCGGGACCATGGCTGTTGAGGACTCGGACCGGACGACGGACGCGCAGGGTACGGCGCCGCGGAGCCACACGGACGGGGCGAGCGACGCGCGCACCACCGACGGCGGACGCATGGCGGACGGCTCGGTCAGCACGGACGGCACGGACGACGTAGAGGGCGCAGAGGGCGCAGAGGGCGCAGACGGGGCGCACGACACGGGCGCACCCGATCCGAAGGTCGCCGCCGCGATCGCCGCCGCCGAGGCGGCCGGCCCCACGAGCGGCCAGTCCGTACGCATCGACAGCTGGATCTGGTCCGTACGGCTGGTCAAGACCCGCTCCCAGGGCGCCACCGCGTGCCGGGGCGGGCACGTACGGGTGAACGGCGAACGGGTGAAGCCCGCGCACTCGATCCGCGTCGGCGACGAGGTGCGGGTACGGCAGGAGAACTGGGAGCGGGTCGTCGTCGTGAAGCGGCTGATCCGCAAGCGTGTCGGCGCGCCCGTGGCCGCCCAGTGCTACGTCGACAACAGCCCGCCGCCCCCGCCCCGCGATTACTTCGCCCCGGCGGGCGTCCGCGACCCGGGCACCGGGCGTCCCACCAAGCGGGACCGCCGCGAGATCGAGAGACTGCGCGCCCTGAACGGGCTGCGTGGCCCGGGCGGCCGTCCCGAAGGACGGTGACCGCGGGCCACGGAGGTCACGCTCGGCGCCGCCGTACCGCTCGCAGCAGCTCGGCGTTGTGCCCACGCCTGGCCCAGGCGATCAGCGCGAGCGGCACGAGCAGGATCAGCGGTGTCGCCGCGTTCTGTCCGTCGAAGACGGTGACCTGGACGACGAACGCCCCGATCATCAGCGCGCCCAGCGCGACCGCGGCCACCGACTGGAGCACCGGGACCAACAGGGCCGCCGCGCCGGCCAGTTCCAGCGCACCGATGGTGTACATGCCCGCGCTGCCCCAGCCGATGCGGTCGAACGATTCGACGGCCGACGGGTGCGCGATCAGCTTCGGCAGGGCGCTCGCGAACGCGTAGAACAGGGCGAGCAGCACCTGGAGCCCGCGCAGGACGATCCGACCGGTCCGAGCGGTCCGAGTGGCCTGAGCGGTACGGGCGGTCCGGGGCTGTCGGCCGCCGTCGGTGACGGAGGCGGAGGCGGCGGAGGCGGCGGTGTGTGCGGCGGTCTCGGACATGGGGTCTCCTGTGTGAGCGGGTCCGTGGTGCTGTCACAGAGGTAGACCGGGGCGCGCAGAGGAACTCATCGCCGTCCACCAGCGATTACGACTGCCGCGGCGCCCGGTGCAGCCGCCGCCCGCCGCCCGGACCGGTTGGAGAACGCCCGCGCCGGAGAGTACGTTGCAGACAGGAGCAGGTGATCCTGATGCGTACGGGCAGTGAGCCGACGACAGCGCGCAGTGCACTGCGGCTGCGCTTCTGGCTGAGCGTGTGGGGGGTGGTCTGGACGGTCTTCGGGACCGTGGCCTTCCTACTGGCCGACCGGCCCGGCTGGGCCGCCGCCTGCGGGGCGCTGTGGCTGGTCATCACCGTCGACCTGTCGATGATCCTCAAGCACATCAGGCAGGGCCCGCACTACCAGCCGGGCCCCGAGGTCCCGCCGTACCGCCCGCCCGAGCGCCGGCGTCCCTGACCGGTGCGGGCGGCGGGCTCAGGAGCCGAACGGCCGGCTCAACGGCGGAACGGCCGGCTCAGGAGTCGAAGCGGGCCGCCTTCAGGTACTGCGGCTTCGGGTCCAGTGCGGCGGCCAGCCGGAAGTGACGCTTGGCCTGGTCGTGCCGTCCCTGCCGCTCGTAGGTGCGGGCGAGCGCGAAGTGCGCGAACGCGTTGTCCGGCTCGCGCTCCAGGACGATCGTGAACTCCAGTTCGGCGGGCCGCAGTTGCGCCGCGGCGAAGAAGGCCCGTGCGCGCAGCAGCCGGGCGGCGGTGTTCTCCGGGTGCGCCGCGATGACGCCGTCGAGCAGCTTCACCGCGCCTCGCGGGTCCCGTGCCGCGAGCAGCTGCTCCGCGGCGCGGAAGTCGATGACATGCGTCTCCGGAGTACGTCCGGTCGAACCGCTGGTTTCGGGCACGCGAAATTCCTTCCCTTGCCGGGATGATTCAACGCCCGGACCGCGCACCCCTATTCCTGGCCCTGTTCCAGGGGGTGATGCCCGAGGTCATTCCCGGGGTCCGCGATCCGTCTCCCGGTCCGTCTCTCGATCCGTCTCTCAATCTGTCTCCCGGTCCGTCTCCCGCGACGACCGCGCGCGGTGCACCAGATCCGCCCACACCTCGCGCACCCGCTGCTCCAGCCGGGCGAGCGGCACGTCGTTGTCGATGACGATGTCGGCGATCTCCAGGCGCTTGTCCCGGCTCGCCTGGGCGGCCATCCGCGCGCGGGCGTCCGCCTCGGTCATGCCGCGCAGGCGTACGAGCCGGTCGAGCTGGGTCTCGGGGGCGGCGTCGACGACGATCACGAGGTCGTAGAGCGGCGCGAGGCCGTTCTCGGCGAGCAGCGGGACGTCGTGGACGACGACGGAGTCCGCGGCCGCGGCGCTCTCCAGCTCGCGGGAGCGGGCACCGACGAGCGGGTGGACGATCGAGTTCAGGACGGCGAGCTTCTCCGGGTCGGCGAAGACGAGGGAGCCCAGCCGTGGCCGGTCGAGGCTGCCGTCCTCGGCAAGCACCTCCGCGCCGAAGGCGTCCACGACGGCCGCGAGTCCGGGGGTTCCCGGGGCGACGACCTCCCGCGCGATCCGGTCCGCGTCGATCAGCAGGGCCCCGCAGCCCACGAGCAGCCGCGACACCTCGCTCTTGCCGGCTCCGATACCGCCGGTCAGGCCCACGGACAGCACGACCGCGCCTCCCCCTCACCATGCCCCGCCACCACGGGACGTACCGACCTGTTCCGACGGCCACCGTCCGGCCCCGCCGGGTCACCCCCGCGGGAGGTGGCGCCGTGGGCGCGGACGAGCGGCACGCCGCCGTGCGGCAGCGTATCGGATCAGTTCTCGCCCTCCCGCTCCGCGAGGAACTTCTCGAACTCCCGGCCGATCTCGTCCGCCGACGGGATGTCGACGGGCTCGGCGAGCATGTTGCCCCGGCTCTCGGCGCCCGCGGCCGCGTCGTACTGGTGCTCCAGGCCCTGGACCAGGGAGGTGAGTTCCTCGTCGCCCTCCTGGATCTGCCGCTCTATCTCGGTCTGCGTCCGGTGCGCGTCGGTGCGCAGGGCGTGCGCGATGCCGGGCAGGACCAGGCCGGTGGCGGCGGTGACGGACTCCAGGACGGTCAGTGCCGCGTCCGGGTACGGGGAGCGTGCGATGTAGTGGGGCACATGGGCGGCGACGCCCAGCACGTCGTGGCCGCCCTCGATGAGCCGGTACTCCACGAGCGCCTCGGCGCTGCCGGGGACCTGTGCCTCGTCGAACGGGCTGCGATGGCCCGGGACGAGGTCCGTGCGGTTGCCGTGCGGGGTGAGGCCCACGGGGCGGGTGTGCGGGACGCCCATGGGGATGCCGTGGAAGTTCACGGACAGCCGGACGCCGAGCCGCTCCACGATCTGCTGCACGGCCGCGGCGAACCTCTCCCACTCGACGTCCGGCTCGGGGCCGGACAGCAGCAGGAAGGGCGCCCCGGTGGCGTCCTGGACCAGCCGCACGTCGATGGCGGGCTCGTCGTAGTCCGTCCACTGGTCACGCTGGAAGGTCAGCAGCGGGCGGCGGGCCCGGTAGTCCACGAGCCGGTCGTGGTCGAAGCGGGCCACGACCTGGTGGGGCAGCGAGTCGAGGATCCGGTCGACGATCTGCTCGCCGGTCTCGCCCGCGTCGATGTATCCGTCGAAGTGGTAGAGCATGACAAGTCCGGCCGACTCCTGGGCCAGCGCCATGTCGACGACGCCCAGCCCCTTCGGCTCCCATGCGTACAAACCCTGCGGATCAAGCACTTGGACCGCTCCTCCTCGTGTTCCTACTGCACAACGTCGCCGCCGACGCGCGCATTCCCGGACCACGACCTTGATCAGGCGGAACTTACGGTCCTTCAGACGGCGCCGCGCGCAGGGCCGGTCGGAACGCGCGTACCGGAACACACAAGCACCGCGGGCCCGCACCCGGGTGGGTGCGGGCCCTCGGCAGAGAGCTAGCTACTGCTCAGCGATCAGCTCTGGCCGCCGGCCAGCTTCTCGCGCAGCGCGGCAAGCGCCTCGTCCGAGGCCAGCGCGCCGGACGTGTCCGCACCCTCGGAGGAGTACGAACCGCCACCGGACGCGGCCGGAGCCGCAGCCTCGCCGCCCTCGGCGGCAGCGGCCTCGTCGGCCTCGCGGGACTTGATGACCTGAGCCTGGTGCTGCTCGAAGCGCTGCTGCGCCTCGGCGTACTGGTGCTCCCAGGCCTCGCGCTGGGTCTCGTAGCCCTCGAGCCAGTCGTTGGTCTCGGGGTCGAAGCCCTCGGGGTAGATGTAGTTGCCCTGGTCGTCGTACGACGCGGCCATGCCGTACAGGGTCGGGTCGAACTCGACCGAGGCCGGGTCGGCACCGAAGGACTCGTTGGCCTGCTTCAGCGAGAGGCTGATGCGACGACGCTCGAGGTCGATGTCGATGACCTTGACGAAGATCTCGTCGTTGACCTGGACGACCTGCTCCGGGATCTCCACGTGGCGCTCGGCCAGCTCGGAGATGTGGACCAGACCCTCGATGCCCTCGTCCACGCGGACGAACGCACCGAACGGAACCAGCTTCGTGACCTTACCCGGGACGACCTGGCCGATCTGGTGGGTACGGGCGAACTGCTGCCACGGGTCCTCCTGCGTCGCCTTCAGCGACAGGGAGACACGCTCGCGGTCCATGTCGACGTCGAGGACCTCGACGGTGACTTCCTGGCCGACCTCGACAACCTCGGACGGGTGGTCGATGTGCTTCCAGGACAGCTCGGAGACGTGAACCAGACCGTCGACGCCACCCAGGTCCACGAAGGCACCGAAGTTGACGATCGAGGACACGACGCCGGAGCGGACCTGACCCTTCTGGAGGGTCGTGAGGAACGTCTGGCGGACCTCGGACTGGGTCTGCTCCAGCCAGGCACGGCGGGACAGGACCACGTTGTTGCGGTTCTTGTCCAGCTCGATGATCTTGGCCTCGAGCTCCTTGCCCACGTAGGGCTGGAGGTCGCGGACGCGGCGCATCTCGACGAGGGAGGCCGGCAGGAAGCCACGGAGGCCGATGTCGAGGATGAGACCACCCTTGACGACCTCGATGACGGTGCCGGTGACGATGCCGTCCTCTTCCTTGATCTTCTCGATGGTGCCCCAGGCACGCTCGTACTGGGCGCGCTTCTTCGAGAGGATCAGACGGCCTTCCTTGTCCTCCTTCTGGAGAACAAGGGCCTCGATCTCGTCGCCGACCTTGACGACCTCGTTCGGGTCGACATCGTGCTTGATCGAGAGCTCGCGGCTCGGGATGACACCTTCGGTCTTGTAACCGATGTCGAGCAGGACCTCGTCCCGGTCGACCTTCACGATGACGCCGTCGACGATGTCGCCGTCGTTGAAGTACTTGATCGTCTCGTCGATCGCGGCGAGGAAGGCTTCCTCGTTACCGATGTCGTTGACCGCAACCTGCGGGGTGGTGGCGGTGGTCTCGGTGCTGCTCGTCATGTGGGAAAGGGCTCCGGTTACGGACAGAAAGTCGTAGGTACTGCTACGCCGGGAGCCCGTGATCGCTCTGATGAAGCCGGACAGCCAAGGAAGCGCCACACCGAGAGAACTCTGATGGCGCCTCGAAAACCGAGGGGACATACAACAGATGCGAGCGCAGCCTGCTAGGTCTGAGGAGCGCAGGCTCGCAGCGCAACTTGTAGCATACGGGGGCAGCCGGGCAGGGTCAATGCGCGAAGGCGCACACCCGGGGCGGATCGCCCCAAATCCGGCACAAAAACTCGTCCCAGCAGGCCACACAGGCCGGGAGACCCCTTCCGTGACACGCCCGGCGCGTGCAGGGAAGTGGCCGCAGACTAATACGAGGGAGCCGATCATCCAAGAGCCCGAGACCTTCGAACCGGAAGCCACCCGCCGCGCCTCGGACGTCGCGGAGAGCGCGCGGGCCAACCGGGGCTGGTGGGACCGCAACGCCGACGAGTACCAGGTCGAGCACGGGACCTTCCTCGGGGACGACCGCTTCGTGTGGGGCCCCGAGGGCCTGGACGAGGTGGAGGCCGAGCTGCTCGGCCCGCCCGAGGCGCTCAAGGGCAAGGACGTCCTGGAGATCGGCGCCGGCGCGGCCCAGTGCGCGCGCTGGCTGGCCGCCCAGGGCGCGCGCCCGGTCGCGCTGGACCTCTCCCACCGCCAGCTCCAGCACGCGCTGCGGATCGGCGGATCGTTTCCCCTCGTCTGCGCCGACGCGGCCGCGCTGCCCTTCGCGGACGCCTCCTTCGACCTGGCGTGCTCGGCGTACGGCGCGCTGCCGTTCGTCGCCGACCCGGTCCTGGTGCTGCGCGAGGTGCGCCGGGTGCTGCGGCCCGGCGGCCGGTTCGTCTTCTCGGTGACGCACCCGATCCGCTGGGCGTTCCCGGATGAGCCGGGCCCCGAGGGCCTCTCGGTGGCCGCCTCCTACTTCGACCGCACGCCGTACGTGGAGCAGGACGAGGAGGGCCGGGCGGTGTACGTGGAGCACCACCGGACCGTCGGCGACCGCGTGCGCGACGTAGTGGCGGCCGGTTTCCGCCTGGTCGACCTGGTGGAGCCGGAGTGGCCGGCCTGGAACACCGCCGAGTGGGGAGGCTGGTCGCCGCTGCGCGGGAACCTGATCCCGGGGACGGCGATCTTCGTGTGCGTACGGGACTGAACACGTGTGCGTACGGGACTGAACATACGAGGCTGAACGAGTGATCCGTTACGACGCCCTGGACGCCCTGCCCGTCCGCGCGGCCCTGCCCGCCCTGGACGAGGCCCTGGAGGCGCACGGCACGGCCGTCCTCGTGGCACCGCCCGGCACCGGCAAGACGACGCTCGTCCCGCTCGCGCTGGCCGGTCTGACCGGCGCGGGTCCCGCGCGGCGGGTGGTGGTCGCCGAGCCGCGGCGGATCGCGGCGCGGGCGGCGGCCCGGCGGATGGCCTGGCTGCTGGGCGAGAAGGTCGGCGAGAGCGTCGGCTACACCGTGCGCGGCGAGCGGGTGGTCGGGCGCCACGCACGCGTGGAGGTCGTCACTACCGGTGTACTGCTCCAGCGGCTCCAGCGTGACCAGGAGCTGGCGGGCGTCGACGTGGTGGTGATCGACGAGTGCCACGAGCGGCATCTGGACGCGGACACGGTGGCGGCGTTCCTGTGGGACGTCCGCTCGGCGCTGCGGCCCGAGCTGCGCCTGGTGGCCGCGTCGGCGACGACCGACGCGGACGGCTGGGCGCGGCTGCTGGGCGGGGCGCCGGTGGTGGAGGCGCACGGGGCCGCGTACGACGTCGAGGTGGTGTGGGCGCCGCCGGCCCGACCGCTGCGGCCGCCGCACGGGATGCGGGTGGACCCGGCGCTGCCGGCGCACGTGGCGTCGGTGGTGCGCAGGGCGCTGACCGAGCGCTCCGGTGACGTGCTCTGCTTCCTTCCGGGCGTGGGCGAGATCGCGCGGGTCGCCGGACAGCTCGGGGCGCTCGGCGACGTCGACGTGCTCCAGGTGCACGGGCGGGCTCCGGCGGCCGTGCAGGACGCGGTGCTGGCGCCGGGCGCGCGGCGCCGGGTGGTCCTCGCGACGTCCGTGGCGGAGTCGTCGCTGACGGTGCCCGGGGTGCGCGTGGTGGTCGACTCGGGGCTGGCGCGCGAGCCGCGCGTCGACCACGCGCGCGGGCTGAGCGCGCTGGCAACCGTACGGGCGTCGCAGGCGGCGGGCCGGCAGCGGGCGGGGCGGGCCGGGCGCGAGGCGCCGGGCGCGGTGTACCGGTGCTGGTCCGAGGCGGAGGACACCCGGCTGCCGCGGTTCCCGGCACCGGAGATCAAGGTGGCCGACCTGACCGCGTTCGCGCTCCAGGCCGCCTGCTGGGGAGATCCGCAGGCATCGGGGCTGGCGCTGCTGGATCCGCCGCCGGGCGGGGCGATGACGGCGGCGCGGTCCGTGCTGACGGCGATCGGCGCGGTCGACGCGGCCGGCCGGGCCACCCCGCGCGGGGTCCGTATGGCACGGCTGGGGCTGCATCCCCGGCTGGGGCGGGCGCTGCTGGACGCGTCGGCGGCGGTCGGCGCCGAGCGGGCGGCCGAGGTGGTGGCCCTGCTCGCCGAGGAGCCGCCGCGGGAGTACGGGGACGACCTGGCGGCGGCCCTGCGGGCGGCCCGGCGCGGGGGTGACGCGTACGCGGCCCGCTGGCGGACGGAGACACGACGCCTGCGGTCCGCCGTGGCGGGGGCGGCGGATCCCGCCGCTGGATCGCCG
>NZ_JBEOWS010000328.1:0-10916 GCF_040296125.1 Streptomyces sp. NPDC002265
CGGCCCCCCCGCCGGGGCCTCCCCCCAACGTTCGCGCCCCGGCGCGGGGGCGCCGGCGGACGCCGCGACCGCCACCGCCCACCCGGGACGTTCCGGGGCGGAGACGGCCCACGGCACGACACTCGCCGTCAGCTCGTACGACAGCAGGACCCGACGCGCGGTCATCGCGCCGAAGGCCGCGCACCGCCCGTCGCCCTCGTCGGCTCCCTCCCCCTCCGGAACGCCCCACCGCGCCGCCGTCGGCGACGTGATCGCCAGCGCCCCCGCGCCCGGCGCACCGCACGGACTGCTCGCCAAGGTCACCGAGGTGGTCGGCGAGACGGACGCGGGCACGGAGGTGCAGACCGAACCCGCCACCCTCAACGCGCTGCTCGGCGACGACACGGCACGCGGTACCGTGCCGGTCGACCCGGCCGCCTTCGACGTCGAGAAGCTGCTGCCCGACGTCGACCTCTCCTGGACCAAGGCGGGCGACGTCCACGTGGGCCCGCAGGGCGCCGAGGTCCCGCTCGGCAGCCTGCGGCTGGACGTACGGGCCGAGGTGCCCACCGCCGCGGGCGCACCCGCCTCCGCCGCCGCCTCGGTCTCCGGCTACGTCCAGGTCGCCCCGCAGGTCGACTTCCGCTACGGCGGCGAGGGCCACGAAACCGCACCCGCCTCCGCCTACCTGGGCGTGTCCGGCGACTGGACCTCGGGCTGGGCGCTCAAGGGCCGGGCGGCGGCCGCCACCACGCCGGTGCGCATCCCGTTTGCCAAGCTGCACGCGGACCCCGTGCTCCAGGTCGGACCCGTCCCGGTCGTGGTCAACCTGGACCTCACCTGCTACGTCCAGATCAGCGGCGACGGCACCGTCACCGTCGACGTGGAGCAGGACGTCAAGGGCGGTTTCCGGGCGGGCGGCACCTTCTCCCCCGCCAAGGGGTGGACCCCGGTCAGCTCCTCCGACATGACGGCCACGCCGGTACGGACCTCGGTCACCACGGCGGGCTCCGTACGGGCGGCGCTCGGCGCACAGGCGACCGTCGGCCTGTACGGCGCCGTGGGCGTCGCCGCCGACCTCGCGCCCTACCTGCGCGGCGAGGCCACCGGCACGGTCACCGGCAGCGACGGCAGGCTCGACGCGAAAGCCGTATGGGCCGTGTACGGAGGTGTCGACCTCAGCGGCACCCTGCGCCTGCAGCTGGCCGTCTTCGGCACCCCCGTCCTCCAGCGGGACCTGCCTCTGGGCACGCTGCACCGGGAGTGGAAGCTGGCGGGCGGCGGCACACCGTAGCCGACAGGCGTCAGGCCGCGCCGTCGGGCACCCAGCCCTGGCGGCGCGGCACCGCCGACATGTCGGTCGCCTCGTAGTGCCCGCCCTTGAGCACCTCGCCGCCCGCACGCCGCGCGACCTGGCCGTCAGGCCCGTCGACGTCGATGCCGTGCAAGAGGGCGGTGCCGTACGCGATGCAGCCGACGTCGGCCGACTCGCGGGCGAGGCCATCGAGCGCCGAGGCGACCGACGCCTCGGCCCTCGACAGCCTCCTCCGCGAGCAGCTCCCCCTGGTGCGCCGGCTGCGGCAACGCCTGGACCACCGCCGCCACCTCCCCCTCGTCGCTCCCGCAGTCATCCCGGACCGGATGCCGTCCCACCACGGCGGTAAGGGCACGAAGAAGGGCTTTCGGGAGAAGAACTTCGCGGCACTGCTGGACGCGGCTCACCAGCAGCTCGGCGGACCCGTTGTGCTGATGCGGGGCAACTGCACCCGGGTTGACCGCCTTCCGCTTCCCGCCGTACACGCCCGATCCGCCGCACCCGGCCGACGGCGTGTGGGCACACCTGAAGAACGGCCTGGGCAACCTCGCCCCGTGCAGCGCCGACGAACTCGCGGTCTGCTGGACGGCTTCATCGCCGAATCCGGACTGATCTGATCCCTGCTCCGTCGTGAAGTCACCCAGACCCGAAAACCTGAGTAGCGGCTCAGCCGGGGTAGCGCTGTCCCGGAACACGTAGGAGCCTCCAGCGCGGAGTTGCAGCCAGAGCGGGCCGCTGCATCGCCGATGCCGACCGGCAGACGTTCGAGTAGCTCTCGCCTCAAGCGGTTACACCAGCAGATGCACAGCAACTGACCCAACATGTGGCGTCCTATTGGGAAGTTCCCCATGCCGCACCGGCGCCTTGTGCCACTCACACGCCCCTCATCCGGGATCCGTGCGCAACAACGAGAAAGAGCGGGAGACAGTGCCACTGTCTCCCGCTCTTCCATGTCGGTATCCGCCCTGGTCAGCACCTGATTGCTGCTGCCCCTCGGCGAGTGCCCCCGGCAGGATTCGAACCTGCGCACACGGCTCCGGAGGGCGCTTGCGTCCCACGTATTTCAGCCGGTCAGGGCCCTAGAGGTGGCTGACCGTTCCACTTCGGTCCGAGAATGGTCCACAGAAAGGAGACGCTAGCCGTCCCCTGCTGCGCTCCGCCGAAGGCTGTGGCGCTCCAGAAGAACGCCAGCCCAGTTAGCAAGGATCAGCTAACCAGTTTGCGGAAACGCTCAAATAGCAGCCGAAACTCGCCCGGGTAGGGTTGCTCTTCGTCTTCGGCATCGATTCTATTCGGGTCAACAGGGGTATGTGTTGTGATGACCTCATCGACGAGAGCTGAAAGATCGCTGTCGTCGAGGAGGAGCACGAACTCATGGCGACTGAGCGCTGTGTCCCTGCAGCGTTGGAGGAAGTGTTCCTTGTCCGTGAGGGACCGGCATAGCAGCAGTCCCACCTTTCCACGTAGCGGCGAGAACCTGCCGCAAAGTTGATCCAACTCGGGGTTCCCGAGCTCCGAATGATAGTTCTTACACTCGACGAATATGTGCGAGCTCGGATGGCCCTGTCGTGTTATCCACCCGAAAAACCCTTCAGTTGCGTTGTTCGTGTATGTGATATCAACTCGCTTCCTGGATTGATCCAAGGGCTGTTCAACAACCGGATAGGTTAGCCAAGGGTAGAAGATCGCACTAAGGAGTGCGTGCGCCCTGTGATGATAGGTAGTGGCATTCTCGACGCCGGGTGGCGTGTCAAGTACGTCGCTGAGAAGGTTGCGGTAACTGACCGGCTTGGTCCCAGTGGCCTGGCTCAACTCATCGTGATCGAGAGGGCGGGATGGCTTTTTGCGCTTTTCCTCCTTGTAGGTGCGGAGAACTTGGGAGCGGGTCAATGTCAGATCCACCATCTTTTCCTTGTCGCCGCCGTACTCCTTTTCGACGTCCATCTTGGTTACGAATTTTCGTCCAGTCTTGGCGGTCTGCACGAGCTTGCTGCCTGGCTTGTCGAGCTCCTCGTCTTGCAGTGTCGGCGCCAAGTGGTTCCTAAAATACTCCTCTTTGGTCAAATGCAGATCGTGGCGGACGATTACCTTGGGCACCAAGAGCAAGGGACTTCCTGGTACCAGCATGCGAGTATTTCCTTCTTCCCACTCGCAGGTTGAGTGATTCCAGACAAGTCCGCTGTACACGCCTTCTTGAAGCTTCATGCCGTAAATAGAGGCCATTGACTGTGTGTACGAGATCAGCATCCCGCGAATAATGTTCGTGGTCACATCCGAAATGATGTCTTTACCGATGCCTTCTATAAAGAGGGCCGTATCCTCCAGATCCTCAAGCAGGCCAGTCTCTGCGGCCCGACTCACCACTAGGTTGTTGGTTATGCGTTGCACGAGATAAGGACCCAGACCTCGACCGCGCGACTTCCCTTTTGACAGGCCGAAGTGCGTCTCGTTTGGCTCCTGCAATCGAACAAGAAGCTCGCGGAGCCTGTCCTGGTCGCCAGCGTTGATTGCGTCCACCACACTATGAAAGAAGGTTGAAAGCATCGTGTGACACTGGCTTGACCACTCATCTGGAAGGTTCTTTAGCGTGCTCGGGTCGATATAGACTGGGGTGTCTTTTTCTACATCCACATCAACGAAGTCGAGAGTCGGCTGCGTTCGCCCCAGCTTGTAGTATTCGGAAACACGCATTGACGCCCCCCAGGTTCGTCGACCGGTCTTCCGCAGATCGACATCAATACCCACGCCTAGATTTTTGTACGCTCAACAGCGCCGACTTGGCTGAAAGTAGGGTCCGGGCGGGTCTGCGACTGGGCAGAGGCGCCGGCACGAGTCCGGGACGGCCCGGCTTCTCCAACGAGCAACTACCGGGCGGGGGGTTGCCTGCGGCGGACGTGTCGATGTCGCGGGATGGGACGTTCCGAGCCCTGCTGGGTGAGCAGGATTCGAGTGGGGATGGGGCGTGGAGCGGGCAGTACTCGAACGGGGAGTTGGTGGGCAACGATAAGGTGCCCGTGGCCGCTCTGGCCGCTCTGGCCGCTCTGGCCGCTCTGGCCGCTCTGGCCGCTCTGGCCGCTCTGGCCGCTCTGGCTGCGCTCCGCTGCGGCGGTTCGCACGTGGTTTGGGAGGGGCTACATCTGCTGCGCCGCTCCCCCTTATCCGTGGACATCGGCTGCGGCACATGTGCCAGCGGGGCATCGAGACTAGGAACCTGTCCCACGCCGTGGAGTTGCGCGGCCGGCATCAGCAGCCGATTCACCTGGGGCAGATCGGGCCTGTCGGCGGCTCCTGGACGTTCATGTTGTTTCTCACCGAAGGCGGCAGCAGGTTGACCGCGTGCATCGGCGTGCGGCGGACTCAGGTCTGAGCCCCAGCCGACGACAGTGAGCCACGATGGCGGGTGTGCCGACCGATCACGCGCGCAAGTATGCCTTGCCGTACTCGCGCAGGGCTCAGCCACGCTGCTGGTGTCGTCGGCCAAGGCAAGCTGTGACGGCTGGCGCGCGATCATGGCGCAGGAGCCCTCAGCTTGGGAAACTGCTGTCATTTGCGGCGGGTCGGGCGCTGACGTGGGCGCATGACGGGGCGGGAGCCTCGTCGGGCGTGGGTGGTTTCACTTTGATTCCCCGTTGCCCCACGTCCGATCTGGTGCGGTTGTGGTGTGCTGCCTGGTACCCGTACTGACGATCTGAGCGCGGGGACGTCCGTGTGGCGGTCCTTGCGTACTGCAGATCTACGAGGACGGGCCAATGACCGCGGGGAGGGTGGCCCTGGACAACTCTCCGCTTACCGCTCTCCATAGAGGAGGAACTGAGCCGCTCTTGCCGGCAAGGGCGGCGGCCTCAGCGACAGAGACCAGGATGAGTAGTGGTCCTGCTGAGTTATGGAGCCAGTTATAGAGCCAAAAGGTAGTGAAGCCTATCGCCGGGACAGCGATGTAGGCGGTCATATCGATCAGCGCCTGCATAAGTTTGCGGGGTAACAGCGCCGCAGTCACGCTCAGTTGGTGCCCGCTTCAGTGGGCTAGACTGGCGGACCGCGTGGCGGTCGAATCGGTGATGGGCCTTCGACCAGGCGGGTCCCACGTACCGAGATCAACATATCGAGGCCCTGATGGTGAGCACAGGCACGAACGCGATCGTCGTACTGACAGCCCTCTCGGTTGAGTACCTGGCAGTGACTGAGCAGTTGACGAACCTGAAGCGCGAAGATCACCCCACGGGGATGATCTTCGAACGTGGTGAACTGCCCGGTACGTCCTGGGAAATCTATGTGGCCGAGGCAGGTGAGGGGAACCAGGCCGCAGCGGTACTGACTGAACGCGCCCTTACGTGGCTCCACCCCCGGGCGGTGTTCTTCACTGGAATCGCGGGTGGGCGTAAACGAGACGTGGTCCTCGGAGACGTCGTCATCGCCACGCAGGTGTGGGGATACCAGGGCGGTAGACAAGGGATTGGCGGCTTCAAAGGTCGCCCACGTGCGTGGGAGACATCATTCGAACTGCAGCAGGCAGCCCGCTACGCGGGCCGCGGCCCGTGGACTGAGCGCATCTCACCGTTGACTGATCCTCTTCCCCGGATGCATTTCAAGCCCATTCTGGCTGGTGAGATCGTTCTGGACTCCTCCCAGTCCGCGTTGGAGGAGTACCTGGACTCGCACTACAACGGCGCTGCCGCTATCGAGATGGAGGGAGCGGGTTTTGCAAGCGCTGCACATCTGGCCGGTACAGTCCCATTCCTGGTAGTCCGTGGCATCAGTGACAAGGCCGACGGAACCAAGCAGGCGACCGACGCTACAGGTACCCAGGAGAAAGCCGCGCGACATGCTGCTGCCGCGACCCTGGCAGTGATTGTGGCGCTCCCCGAGCCTGTTGCCCTGCAAGATAGTGGTGCGAAGCCCAAGCTTGGGAATGCCAGGAACGACGCTCATGACACCGGGGCGGCAGATGTTCCGCTGGCGTCCGCTGACGGCCCAAAACAGACCAACAGGGCGGACCACGGGGGAGTGGTCTACGCCGTTCAGAACGGAAGCCAGACCATCAACCACGGATCAGAAGCCGGTGACCGATGAGAGAGGACGAAGAGCATGCCAACAACCGGCACGATGATCCTTCGCGCGCCCTGGGTGAGTCCGCAGCGACACAGACCAACCTAGCCGAGTCTGGTGGCACGGTCTATGCAGTACAGAACGGCGCTCAGACCGTTAACAACTTCTTCGGCACGACGGGATCCAACCCCTGGGTGGAACCCGAAGAGTACCTACGCAGGGTGAACAGGGGCTCGATCTATACGCATCGTTGGAAACTCGTCGGACGAGCTGCTGCCATGGAGAGCCTCCTGTCGTTCGCTGGAAACGAGCAGGGACGTGTGGCGCTTCTCGTCGGTAGAGGCGGCGTTGGGAAGACGAAAGTCTTGACTTCCCTGTGTGAAACCCTCGATGGAACACAGCTGCCCGTCGAAGTGCGTGTCCTGGACCAGGACTCTGGCCTCGATTCCGAAGCGTTCAAGCAATTGCCGACCACTGGCAAGCTGCTCGTGATCGTCGATGATGCTCATAGCGAAACCCTCCCGCTGGGGAGGATCATCGCTGGCGTCCAAGACGCCAACGGTACCGCCAACGTGCTGCTCTCCCTGCGGCCCTACGGGGTAGCTCACACACGTCGCGCACTGACCCAGACAAGCACGCACACAAGCGAGGCTCTCATGGTCGAGATCGGCGACCTGGAGTTCGACGACGCCCGATCTCTGGCTGGCGAGATCCTTGACGAAGCGGTGCGAGGTTACGCGCCACGGCTTGCCACAGCAGCACGGGACTGCCCTCTGTTGATTGTCACAGGGGCAGCGCTGATCAATAGTGGCTCTCTTGACCCTCGTGGCTTCGAAGGAGACGAGCAGCTTCACCTTGAGCTCACCGATCGTCTGGCTGAGGCACTGACAGCCGACTCCGCATCTGAGAAGGTGCGTCAAGACCTGCTTTGCGCGCTTGCAGCGTTTCAGCCCGTTCACATAGCAGAACCAGAAGTTCAGGCGTCGCTCGAAGCCGCGACCGGCTTGTCGTTCGACCTGTGCGTGCCACACCTGTCAGCCCTGGAAGACGCAGGGGTGCTGCTTAGACACGGCAATGCTGTGCGGGTGGTGCCGGACCTACTTGGCGATGCCCTACTAGTCAGGGCGGCACGGCATAGCAGCACAGGGCTTCCCACGGGCTACCTCAATAGGGCTATGGACGCCGCCCAAGGCACTGCGCTGGCCAACCTGGTGGTGAACGCCGGCCGCGTGGACTGGCAGCAGCAGGCCAAAGGCACTGACGGGCTGATCGAGCCCGTGTGGGCGCAGATCGCGGCAACCTTCCGTGCTGCTGATGCGCCCGAACGCGTGAGCATTCTCGAGGTGCTGGCCAAGGTCGCCTTCTTCCAACCGCGGCGAGCACTTGAGCTGGCCTCATGGGCAGTTGACAACCCTTGTGAGCCTGTCACTGTGGACGTCGGGTTCGGATTGAGGCACACCTACACGGACACCAATGTGCTCCACGCCTTGGCTCGTGTTCTGCAGGCTACGGCCTACCACTCGGAGTTCCTGCCGCAGGCAGCTGCCCTTCTTTGGGCCCTTGGACGTGATGACGCGCGCCCTGCTCACCAGCAACCCCAGCATCCACTACGGATTCTGGAGGAACTGGCCAGCTTCACCCGCCTAGGCCCTACCGACCGCCAGCAGATTCTCATTACCCAGGTCGAACGTTGGCTTGGGCGCGCACGCGGCGTTCCGTCCCTTCACCAGCCCCTGGGCGTGCTAGCTCCAATCCTGGCCACGGAGGGGCAGGACCAGGTGTGGACGCCTTCCGATTGGAGCCTGACCTTTCGACCCTATGTGGTGCTTCCCGTGCCGGAAGTCCTAGAGGTTCGTGAGGCGGTTCTGGATCTCGCATTCGAGGAACTGGGACGGCCCGAGCACGAACGTGCCTCAGCCGCCGTCTCTTCAATCGGTACGGCTCTGAACCTACCGAGGGGCGGGTTCGGGCTGGCGGTGACAGCTGAGATGCGCCAGCCATGGATCCCGCAAGTTGTGAGCACGCTCAACCGGCTGCACCGATACATCACTGAACACACGTTGGCACCCGCGATCCTGATCGCCGTCCGCACTGAGCTGAGATGGCTCGCACAGTATGCCTCGGACGACCTGCGCCAACCCGCCCTGGCAGTTCTGGGTGCGATCCCCGCGACTTTGGACAATGAACTTGCCTGGGCGCTCCACGGGGGGCCAGCCGACCCCGCGACGTCTTCTGGCATCGTGGACTGGCACGAAAAGAGAGAGGGCCTCTTCGTCGATACTGCGGCAGCCCTCGGTCGCTGGACGGACGACGAGATCGCCGTACGCATCGATTCCCTGCTTCGTGAAGATCGCAGGGTATTCGGCGCGGACGATGGGCGAGCCCGACCATTCATCTCAACATTGGTGACCAACCGCCCCTCCTTGGGCGAAGCACTCTGCGAGCGTGCCAGGTCTGAGCCTACGGGCGTACTAGTGTCACTGGTGTCGGTCGTCCTGAACGCACTGGGGAGGGTTGCAGGCGATCGCGCAATTCACTGGGGTCGAGTGCTCCTCGACGTTGGCCATGTCGAGCTTGCGCGGGAGGTGGCGCACGCCTTTGGTATCCAACGCGGACGCACCGAGCTGCTGGCCAGGGAGTCGGACCTGCTGCGAGCGCTTGTAGCACACGAGGACAGCACCGTTCGCATCGCCGCTCTCGGCGCCGTTCGCTCCCTTGCCGCCCAGCACAAGGATCTCGCTATCGAGCTGCTCACCGCATCGCCCGCAGAGCGGGGAGCTGGTGTCGACGAGTTCGCCCTGGCCGTGTCAGGTCCCCCATACGGCTCGCTGACCTGGTCGGACCTTTCCATCGAACAGCAGAATTCTTTCCTCGGCGTCTTGACTGAAGCACCCAAGATCGATAGCTATGAAATCGGACAATTTCTGGCGGAGCTTGCCCGTAAGGATCCCTTTGCTGTCGTCAAACTTCTCGAACAACGTGTGGAAGTCTTCTCAACGTCAAAAACCACTGGCTACTCCCCACTCCCTTACGCTTGGCAAGTGACACCGCCGTTTCGTGACCACGCAGAATTTCCAGCGTTGCTACGGCAGATATGCGAATGGCTCGCTGCTGACCCAGATTCATCCTGGAAAAACTATATGGGGGCCGACGTCTTCGCGCTCGTGGCCGGGCCATACGATGAACAGGTCACTGCAGTGATCGACGAATACCTTAGCGACGCCGATCACATAAGGATGAAAGTCGTCGCGACGATTCTGAGTAAAGCCCCCCGTGACCTCGTCTGGGACTCAGAATTCGTGCGCAGATGCTTGCGCGCTGCAGATTCTGACGGTGATGACAGTCTCAACAGGATGAAGAGCTCCTTGCATGCGGCCGTCATTTCCGGAATGCGCTCTACCTCTCCTGGTCAGCCCTACCCTGAAGACATCGAGCAGCGAGACAGGGCCACGGCCATTGCCGACATCTGCCGCAAAGGCAGCGTGGAAGAACAGTTTTATCGCGCACTCGCGGAATCCGCGCAGGAACGTATTCAGCGAGATGTGCGCGAACTCCCCCCGGACGGTCGATCTTGGTGATCATTCCACGCCATAATCGAGCCCTATTGTCCTGGCGGCAGGGCTATGCGCGTCTGTATTGCGCACGGTCGGTGAAGCCTCAATGGGCGAGGCAAGCGCCTGAGCGATCTTGAAAACCGTCGTGGCAGCGATGTCACCGTGGGTTCAAATCCCACCACCTCCGCACCGAGACCAGCGATAACGACCCCTGACCGGGAGAATCGGTCAGGGGCCGTTATGTTGGTCGGTGCCCGTAAGCGACTGCTGTTCCCCGGGGTTCCTCATTAGATCGGGCACGCTCGGGGCACGGCTTCCTCCTTCTGGCGGCCTGAACGGCACCGCAGAACGAAGGGCGAGACCATGACCGATAGACTTGGACCTCTTGAGTTCACCAACGGTGAATGGGCGATCGGCGACCCCGGCGGAGACCACGTGAGGCTGAGCAGGGCCGGCCTCTCACACCAGGTGCGGGGCGTCGAAGTTCAGTGCATAGCCTGGTCGCGCGTGGCCGGCATCGTGCTCAGCGTCCAGCCCCTTCGGCGAGATCACTCCAAGACGTTGCGAAAAGCGGCCGTGATCCTGTCCTGGCTTGGTGCGCCAACCGACCACGTTGGGCTCCCCGCCTCCATTCATGTGCTGACGCGTAGTCCGTACGAAGAGCAGAGCGCGGACTTCACTCATCATTCCCACAGGTATCCCCGGCGGGAGATCGCGGCCGCTTGCATGCTGCTCGATGAGGTTGTGACCAGCGGACAAGTCGCGCGGCTCGGCGATCCTGAGTGGTTGGCCGCCGTTGTCCGAGAGCTGAGCGGACACCGCTACGGCTCGCGCGCCACCTTCCCTCGTAAGCGGGCAATCAAAGAGGCCCTGGATTCCTGCGTCCTTTCTTCCGCGGCACGTTGACAGCGAGGCCGGTGGAGTCTTAGAGGGCGTTTGATCTAGGTGGATTGCCCTTTATCTCCTAGTACGTTCCTCGCCAGGTGGGTGTCGTCTCGTCCGTTATGCGCTTGGCGAGGTTG
>NZ_JBEOWS010000329.1:0-10826 GCF_040296125.1 Streptomyces sp. NPDC002265
GCCGGGGCCGCGTACGGCGGCGGCGGCATCGGCCTGGCCGGTGCCGCGGCCGTCGGTCTGCTGCTGGCGGAGGTCCAGCTGGCCCGGCGCCATGTGGGCAACGGTGCGCGCCCCCACGTACCGAGCGCGGAGGGCCGCTACGGCCATGTCTACGACGTCCCCGGCGAGGCACCCCTGCGCCTGACCATGCTGGGCGACTCCACGGCCGCGGGCCAGGGTGTCCACCGGGCCGGCCAGACACCGGGCGCGCTGCTCGCCGCGGGGCTGTCGGCGGTCGCGGAACGTCCGGTGGTGCTGCGCAACGTGGCGATGCCCGGCGCCCAGTCGGACGACCTGGACCGGCAGGTCGGACTCGTCCTCGCGGGGCCGGACGAGGTCCCCGACATCTGCGTGCTCATGATCGGCGCGAACGACGTGACCCACCGGATGCCGCCGACCCGTTCGGTGCGCCATCTGTCCTCGGCGGTACGGCGGCTGCGCACGGCGGGCGCGGAGGTGGTCGTCGGCACCTGCCCCGACCTGGGCACGATCGAGCCGGTGCAGCAGCCGCTGCGCTGGCTGGCCCGGCGGGCCTCCCGCCAGCTGGCGGCGGCGCAGACGATCGGGACGGTCGAGCAGGGGGGCCGGACGGTGTCGCTGGGCGACCTGCTGGGCCCTGAGTTCGCGGCGAACCCGCGCGAGCTGTTCGGCCCCGACAACTACCACCCCTCCGCGGAGGGGTACGCCACGGCCGCGATGGCGCTGCTGCCGACGGTCTGTGCCGCGCTGGGGCTGTGGCCCGCGGAGGAGGAGCGTCCCGACGCCTCCCGCCGCGAGGGCTTCCTGCCGGTGGCCCGCGCCGCGGCCGAGGCCGCGTCCGAGGCCGGTACGGAGGTCACGGCCGCGATGCCGACGGGCCCGCGGGGCCCCTGGGCCCTGCTCAAGCGCCGCAGGCGGCGGCGCGTCCCGGAGACGGCCCCGGCACCCGTCGACACCCCGGGCCGCCCCCGGACACCCCTCGGCGACCCCGGCTGACCCCTGCTGCCCCCTGCTGACCTCGGAGAGAAAGCAAGCGCTTGGAAACTGCGGCCAGGGTCACATCGCAACCCTCGTGACCTGAACCATACGTACGGGTAACTTCCCAGACAGTCCGCCTTGCCGTCCCGTCTCTGGAGCCGTGATGCCCGAAGCCGTCATCGTCTCGACCGCCCGCTCCCCCATCGGCCGCGCTTTCAAGGGCTCCCTGAAGGACCTGCGCCCGGACGACCTCACCGCCACGATCATCCAGGCGGCCCTCGCCAAGGTTCCGGAGCTGGACCCCCGGGACATCGACGACCTGATGCTCGGCTGCGGTCTGCCCGGCGGCGAGCAGGGCAACAACCTCGGCCGTATCGTCGCCGTCCAGATGGGCATGGACCACCTGCCCGGCTGCACGGTCACCCGTTACTGCTCCTCGTCGCTCCAGACGAGCCGCATGGCGCTGCACGCGATCAAGGCCGGCGAGGGCGACGTCTTCATCTCGGCCGGTGTCGAGATGGTCTCCCGGTTCGTGAAGGGCAACTCCGACAGCCTGCCGGACACGCACAACCCCTTCTTCGCCGAGGCCGAGGCCCGCACGGAGGCCGTCGCCCAGCAGGAGGGCACGACCTGGCACGACCCGCGCGAGGACGGCATCGTCCCGGACGCGTACATCGCGATGGGCCAGACCGCGGAGAACCTCGCCCGCTGGAAGGGCGTCACCCGCCAGGACATGGACGAGTTCGGCGTCCGCTCGCAGAACCTCGCCGAGGAAGCCATCAAGAACGGCTTCTGGGAGCGCGAGATCACCCCGGTGACGCTGCCCGACGGCACGGTCGTCGGCAAGGACGACGGCCCGCGCGCGGGCGTCACCCTGGAGGCCGTCCAGGGCCTCAAGCCGGTCTTCCGCCCCGACGGCCTGGTCACCGCGGCCAACTGCTGCCCGCTCAACGACGGCGCCGCAGCGCTCGTCATCATGTCCGACACCAAGGCCCGCGAGCTCGGCCTGACCCCGCTCGCCCGCATCGTCTCCACGGGCGTCTCGGGCCTGTCCCCCGAGATCATGGGCCTGGGCCCGGTCGAGGCCTCCAACCAGGCGCTGCGCCGGGCCGGCCTGACCGCCGCCGACATCGACCTGGTCGAGATCAACGAGGCGTTCGCCGCCCAGGTGATCCCCTCCTACCGCGACCTCGGCTTCGACCTCGACAAGGTGAACGTCAACGGCGGCGCCATCGCCGTGGGCCACCCCTTCGGCATGACCGGCGCCCGGATCACCGGCACCCTGATCAACTCGCTCCAGTTCCACGACAAGCAGTTCGGCCTGGAGACCATGTGCGTCGGCGGCGGCCAGGGCATGGCCATGGTCATCGAGCGCCTCAGCTGACACCGCGTCCGGCGCACGCCCGGCAGGCGACCGGCGCACGCGGAATCGTGTGCCGGATCGTGTGCCGGAACACGCGCCGCACGGGACTCCCGGCGAGCTGTCGGTAGCCGCCGTTCGACCCAGCGTCATGCATCGGCCCAGAACCCGGAAACCGCCCGGGTTCTGGGCCGTTTTGTGATCCAATCTCACCCAGGATGTGACCTATCTCGCTCAGGCGAGGCATCTCCGCAGGTCAGGGCCGTTCCGCCAGGAAACCCCAGGAGTAGAATCCTGCCCCTTTCGTGACGTTACGCACTGACAGCTGGATGGTCCACCCTTCAAGCTGATGTAGGAAGTCGGGGGTCGACTTTGAACCGGGAGTACGTCAGTGAGCGCCATGCCGATCGCCCTGCTGCTCACCACGGCCGCCACTGGCGCCGTGGGCGTCGCCGTCCTGCGCACCCTGATGGTGCTGCGCCGGCAGGTGGCGGCCCTGCACACCGAGATCGCGCGGGGCAACGCGGCCGCGGCCCGGGGTCTCGTCCCCGCCGCCCGGAACGCCGCCGACGCGAATGAGATACGCGCGGCCGTCGCCGAGGCGCTCGCCGAGGAGCGGGAGCGCGAACTGGCCGAGGCGCGCGCCTTCTGGGCCGCCCAGGAGGCCCGTGACGGCTCCGACGCCCCCTCCCTGCTGGGCCTGCCGGACAGCGAGCTGTTCCTGCCCCGGCAGAGCGACTTCGCGGGCCTGGAGTCCCTCGAGCCGGTGGCCGAGCCGGGCGCCGACGCGGACGAGTTCGCCGGGGAGTCCCCCGAACTGGCCGCGGCCCGTCGCCGGCACCCCTCGCACCCCGACTTCGTACCGGTGCAGTCCCCGGTCGTGAACGACCACGAGCGCACGGTCGCCACCCTGGAGGAACTGGCCTCCTCCGGCGTCGAGCTGACGGACGTCCGTCCGGGGCCGCTGGGCACCCTCGACGTCTATGTGTTCGCCGACGGCACGACCCTGTGCATGACCCCGGGGCACCGCGAGACCGCGGAGCGCCTGGCCGCCGCGCTGCGCGCGGGCGAGGTGCCGGTCCTGCTCGGCGGCTCGGGCATCTCGGGCGCCTACACCCTGACCTTCGCCTGCGGCGAGGAGACCGTCTACATCCTGGCCGACCGCGTCATAGCGTCCCTCTGAGGAACCGTCACGGCCACGGGCCGTCGACCGGGCCGGGCCCGGGTCACACCCCCGCCCGGCTCTGCGCCTCCTCCACCAGTCCCACCGCGTCGGCGACTTCGGCCTCGCTGCGCAGCACGACCGCCAGATCGTGCCCGGCGACGGTGATCTGATCGGCGACGGCGAACATCCCGGCGTCCGGCATCTCCCTCGGCTCGGTGCCCGGTTCCTCCACGCTCTGGGTGCGCCGCGCGAACTCGCGGGCCAGTTCCAGCGCCGCGGCGGCGGCGCTGCGCTGCAACCGGCTCTGGGGCGCGGCCCGCAGAAGGTCGGCGAAGTGATCCACTGCACGGGTCAGGGGCGTCGTATCAACCACGTCGCGAGACTACGCGCCGTACCGGCACTGTTGCCAACGCGCCAACGCTCAGGCACGGTGACGTGAAGGACCGGCTTACACCCCATTGCGTCCGGAGGCGCCGATGTCCCACGTCCTCTCCGAGGAGACCCATCGCAACATGCTCGCCCGCATCCCCCACTGCACCGGTCGTGAAGTCTCCGACTGGCTGCGCACCGTCGACGAAGGCCCGTCCCTCTTCCGCTTCGAGGAGAAGGTCAGCTGGCTGCGTCACGAGTACGACCTGGCGTACGGGCACGCCAAGGCGATCGTCCACGAGTACGACCTGAGGAGGGCCGCGCGCAAGCTGCTCTAGGGCCTGTCCGGCGGATCAGTTCGCAGGAACGCAGCGATCAAGTCGCAGGAGAAAGCAGCCGACAGGCGTTCGGGCAGGTCCCGGCCGCGCAAGCACGCAGGACACGACGAAGGGCCCCGGGCGAACCCGGGGCCCTTCCGCGCTCGGTCCGCGATCATGCGTCGCGGCCGGTCGGCTAGTCGTTGCTGTTGAGGATCGCGATGAGCCGCAGGAACTCCATGTAGATCCACACCAGCGTCACCGTGACGCCGAAGGCGGCCAGCCAGGCCTCCTCACGCGGGGCGCCGTAGGCGATGCCGTCCTCGACCTGCTTGAAGTCGATGGCGAGGAAGCAGGCGCCGAGGATGATGCCGATGATGCCGAACATGATGCCGAGGCCGCCGCTGCGGAAGCCGAGGCCGTCACCGCCACCGAAGACCGCGAACAGCAGGTTCACCATCATGAGCAGGATGAAGCCGAGCGTGGCCGCCATCACGAAGCCGTAGAAGCGGCGGTTGACGCGGATCCAGCCCGCCTTGTAGGCGATCAGCACACCGGCGAAGACCGCCATCGTGCCGAGCACGGCCTGCATGGCCGCACCGCTGGCGATGCGGTTGTCGACGATGCTGGAGACCACTCCGAGGAAGACACCCTCGAGACCCGCGTAGGTCAGGATGAGGGCCGGAGACGCCTTGCGCTTGAAGGACTGCACGAACGCCAGCACCATCGCCACCAGCGCGGCGCCGATCCCGATGCCGTACGAGCGGCCGATGTTGGCGTTGTCGACCGGCAGCAGCGCCCAGGAGAGCGCGGCCGTCACGATCAGCAGGCCGAGCGTGCTCGCGGTACGCATGACGACGTCGTCCATCGTCATGCGTCCGGTGGTGACCGGGGCCTGGGGCGCGCCGTGCTGAAGGTCCTGCTGGGCGTACGGGTTCTGCGCGTAGGGGTTGCCGGACGGCTGGGCGTACGGATTGCCCTGCGCGTACGGGTTCGCCTGCGTGCCGACTGCGGGTCCCCCGGCCTGCGGCGCGGTGTTGAAGCCCGCGTAGCCGTTGTCGCGGCTGAACCCCCGTCGCGAGAAGACCGGGTTTCTGCTCCTCATTTCACTCCTCCATGGCCACTGTGCGTGGGCCTTGGGCTCAAGAGTAATAGGTAGGCAAAGGATTGACCCTAGTGCTTGGGGAGGATCTTTCCCTCGTCGTGCTGCGCAACACGCTACGCGGAACCTTGATTCCCAGGGGTGGAGGGCGGCATTCATGACCAAGCTGCTACACGCCCGGAACCGGTCGGAGATCAGCCGTTCCGCGGACACGGGCGTTCACCCGAACGGAAGACCGGTGTAGCCCTCGGCCAGGTCGGTCTCCGCCGCGCGCGAGCCGGCGATCCGCTCCAGCCGGGCCAGTTGCAGGCGGTCCTCGAAGGGGGTGGCGCCGGGGATGCGGTGCAGCATCGTGGTCATGTCGTAGGAGAACCGCTCGGCCTGCCAGACCCGGCGCAGACAGGTGGCCGAGTAGGCGTCGAGGAGCTCCGCCGAGCCGGTCTCCTTGCGATGGGCCAGGGCTCGCGCGAGGGTGACCACGTCGCCGATGGCGAGATTCAGCCCCTTGGCCCCGGTCGGCGGCACGATGTGGGCGGCGTCCCCGGCCAGGAAGAGGCGGCCGTGCCGCATGGGCTCGTGGACGTAGGAGCGCATGGGGGTGACGGATTTCTGGGTCACGGCCCCCCGCCGGAGCGTGAAGCCGTCGTCGGTCTCCAGGCGCCGGTCCAGTTCGCTCCAGATCTCGTCGTCGCTCCACGCCGCGACGTCCGTCCCCTCGGGCACCTGGAGGTAGAGCCGGGAGACGGACGGGGAGCGCATGGACAGCAGGGCGAAGCCGCGGTCGTGGCGGGCGTAGACGAGTTCGTCGTGGGAGGGGGCGACGTCGGCGAGGATGCCGAGCCAGCCGAAGGGGTACGCCCGCTCGAACACCCGGGTGAGCCCGGCCGGGATCGCCTTCCTCGCGACCCCCCAGAAGCCGTCGCAGCCGGCGACGTAGTCGCACTCCAGGACGTCCTCGGCGCCCTCGTGCCGGAAGCGGACGCGCGGACTGTCGGTGGCGGCGTCCTCGACCGCGAGGGCCTCCGCGTCGAACAGCAGCGGGCCGCCGTCCCGCAGCCGCAGGGCGATGAGGTCCTTGCAGACCTCGGTCTGGGCGTAGACCATCACCGAGCGGCCGCCGGTGAGGGCGGGGAAGTCCACCCGGTGACGCCTTCCGGCGAACCTCAGTTCGATGCCGTCGTGCGGCAGGCCCTCGCGGTCCATGCGCTCCCCGGCCCCGGCCGCGCGCAGCACGTCCACCGTCCCCTGCTCCAGGACCCCGGCCCGCTGCCGCTGTTCGACATAGGCCCGGTCGCGGCTCTCCAGGACGACCGAGTCGATGCCGGCCCCGTCCAGCAGCCGGGCGAGGAGGAGGCCGGCCGGACCGGCGCCGATGATCCCGACGGTGGTGCGCATCGGACGTTCCCTTCGGACGGGGCCTGTTCGCGCTCGTTCACGCCCGTTGACGTCTGTTCGCGTGGTGAAATTTTCTTCACCGCATGCGCGTGAGTCTGCGCTCGCGGACACCCGCTGTCAACGGCCGTACGGGGGAGGACCGCCTCGGCGCGGACGGCGCAGGGAGGCGATCGACGTCGGAGATGCCCGGAACCGGACTCGAACCGGTACGCCCGCGAGGGGCAGCGAGGTTTAAGCTCGCCGTGTCTGCGTTCCACCATCCGGGCAGGCCATGGCTCCGCGTCGAGACCCCGAGCCTATCGGGGTGCACCCCTCTAACAGCCGCCGGGCGAACCGATGTTGTCTTATTTTATTGATGCCTGAGGGATCATCAGCATGCGGAACTGGCCATCCGCACTTGCCAGTAGCCTCGCGTGCGCAGCACGGGCGTGTATGCGGAATGACGGAATTTCACCGCCCGAACAAGGGTGCCCCACCTGTTCTCCAGATCAGCACCCTCAGGGTCGGCCGTCATCCCCAGGTATGACTGCGCGCGGTGTGGTCCGCCGGAAGTCTGCCCCCGGAACCGGAACAGCGGCTGACTCCACCGCGCCCGGCGGCCCCGACGATGGTGTGTATCCCCAGAACCCGGATCCGGATCCCCGGAACCCGTGACCCCGGACCATCGTCCTTCCCGTAAGGAGCACCCTTCCCGTGACCACCACCCCCGTCGCAGGCCGGAGCACCGCCGTGGCAGCGCGCGCCACGGAGCTGTCGAAGATCTACGGACAGGGCGAGACCCAGGTGGTCGCCCTCGACCGGGTCTCCGTCGACTTCCGGCAGGCCGAGTTCACCGCGATCATGGGGCCGTCCGGCTCCGGCAAGTCCACCCTGATGCACTGCGTGGCCGGTCTCGACACCTTCAGCAGCGGCTCGGTGCGCATCGGCGAGACCGAGCTGGGCTCCCTGAAGGACAAGCAGCTCACCAAGTTGCGGCGGGACAAGATCGGCTTCATCTTCCAGGCGTTCAACCTGCTGCCGACGCTGTCGGCGCTGGAGAACATCACGCTCCCGATGGACATCGCCGGCCGCAAGCCGGACAAGGAGTGGCTGGACTCGGTGATCCGGATGGTGGGGCTCAGCGACCGGCTCGGCCACCGGCCCTCCCAGCTCTCCGGCGGACAGCAGCAGCGGGTCGCCGTCGCCCGTGCGCTGGCCTCCCGGCCGGACATCGTCTTCGGCGACGAGCCGACCGGCAACCTCGACTCGCGCTCCGGCGCCGAGGTGCTGGGCTTCCTGCGCAACTCGGTGCGGGAGATGGGGCAGACGGTGGTGATGGTGACCCACGACCCGGTGGCCGCGGCGTACGCGGACCGGGTGGTGTTCCTGGCGGACGGGCGGATCGTCGACGAGGTGTACGAGCCCACCGCGGACTCGGTGCTCGACCTCATGCGCAGCCTCCCCGGCGGGAACCGCCAGGCCGCCGGCTCCGACACCGCGAGCCGGGCGGGCTGACGCCGGGCTCCCGGCCTCCCGACGCCTCCTCCCTCCCCGTACCCCTGGACTGAGACAACCCATGTTCCGTACCGCCTTGCGCAACGTACTCGCGCACAAGGCCCGGCTCCTGATGACCGTGCTCGCCGTGATGCTCGGCGTGGCGTTCGTGTCGGGGACCCTGGTCTTCACCAACACCCTCTCCAACGCGTTGCAGAAGAGCTCCGCCAAGGGCTTCGACCGGGTCGACGTGGCCGTGCAGCCCAAGTGGCAGAAGGGCTCCGGCGACACGGTCGGCAAGGCGCCCGAGCTGACCCAGGCGCTGCTCGACGCCAGCGCGCGGGTGCCGGGCGCCGCGTCTGCGGTCGGCGTCGTCAACGGCTTCACCGCGATCGCCGACAAGGACGGCAAGCTCATCGGCGGCGGCTTCCAGTCGCAGGGCGGGAACTACTGGGGGACGAAGGACCCCCGGTACCCGCTCGTCGGCGGCCGTGCCCCGAGCGGCGAGGGCGAGGTCCTGATCGACTCCGCGACCGCGGAGCGGGCCGGCTACCGGGTCGGCGACACCGTCCGCATCTCGGTCGACGGCCCGGTGCTGACCCCGAAGATCACCGGCATCTTCACCACCGACGACGGCAATGTCGCGGCCGGCGGCAGCCTCGCCCTGTTCGACACGGCGACCGCCCAGCAGCTGTTCGGCAAGCCCGGCACGTACGACGAGATCGACGTGACCGCGAAGGCCGGCACCGGCCAGTCGGCGCTGGCGGCCGAGCTGGACAAGGCCCTGCCCGCGGACCGCACCGAGACCGTCACCGGCGAGAAGCTCGCCGCCGACCAGGCCGAGATGATCACCGCGTCGATGAGCGGGCTGAAGCAGGGGCTGCTGGTGTTCGCCGGCATCGCGCTGTTCGTCGGCACGTTCATCATCGCCAACACCTTCACCATGCTGGTCGCCCAGCGCACCAAGGAACTGGCCCTGCTGCGCGCCGTCGGCGCCTCCCGCCGCCAGGTCACCCGGTCCGTGCTCATCGAGGCGTTCGTGGTCGGCGCGGTGGCCGGGGTGACCGGGCTGGTCGCGGGCATCGGCATCGGGGCCGGGCTGCGCTCGCTGCTGGGCGCGCTCGGCGCGACCGTGCCCGACGGGCCGCTGGTCGTCTCCCCCGACACCGTCGCCGCGGCCCTGGTGGTCGGCGTGGTCATCACCATGCTCGCCGCCTGGCTGCCGGGCCGCCGGGCCGCGAAGATCCCGCCGGTCGCCGCGATGAGCAGCCTGCACGCGAAGGCGACCACCCGGTCGCTGGTGCTGCGCAACACGATCGGCGCGCTGTTCTCGGCCGCGGGCGTCGCGGTGGTCCTGGCGGCCACGACGATGAACGGCTCGGACGGCCAGGCCCCGATGGGGCTCGGCGCGGTGCTCCTGATCATCGGCGTGTTCGTGCTGACGCCGCTGCTGTCGCGGCCGCTGATCGCGGCCACGGCCCCGGCGCTGCGCGCGTTCGGCGTGGCGGGCAAGCTGGCCCGCCAGAACTCGGTTCGCAACCCGCGCCGTACCGCCGCGACGGCCTCCGCGCTGATGATCGGGCTGACCCTCATCACCGGTATGACGGTCGTGGCGGGCAGCCTCCAGCACTCGATCGACAAGATGGCGGCGGCCGCGATCAAGGCCGACTACGTGGTGTCGATGGCGAACGGCAACTCCCTGTCCACGGACGTCGACAAGAAGCTGAAGGCGACCGCGGGGGTGACCGCCACCAGTCCGCTGCGCAACGCGCCCTCGCGCATCGACGGCATGTCCGAGTACCTGACCGGCGTCGACGGCTCCGCCATCGGCGAGCTGACCGCGCTGACGCTGGACGGCGGCGCGTTCGAGGTCGGCGGCAGTCGGGTCGTCGTCGACGACCGCACGGCCGAGTCTCACCACTGGAAGGCTGGGTCGTCCTTCACCGTCAACTACGAGGACGGCAAGCAGCAGCAGCTGACCGTGGCCGGGGTCTACGAGGCCAACGAGATGATGCGCGGCATCATGCTCGACACCGCCACGCTCGCCCCGCACCAGTCGCACGTGACCGACATGCAGGTCATGGTGAAGACGTCCGGCGGCGCCTCCGACGCCACCAAGGACAAGCTGGAGAAGGCGCTCGGCTCCAACCCGGGCATCAAGGTGCAGAGCAAGCAGGACATCTCCAACAGCATCGCGAGCATGTTCACGCTGGTGCTGAACATGCTCTACGGCCTGCTCGCCATGGCGGTGATCGTCGCCGTCCTCGGTGTCGTCAACACCCTGGCCATGTCGGTCTTCGAGCGCTCCCAGGAGATCGGGATGCTGCGCGCGATCGGTCTCGACCGCCGCAACATCAAGCGGATGGTCCGCCTGGAGTCCCTGGTGATCTCCCTCTTCGGCGGTGTGCTCGGCATCGGTCTGGGCGTGTTCTTCGGCTGGGCGGCCGGTGAGCTGCTGGGCACGAAGATGACGACGTACGAGCTGGTCCTGCCGTGGGCGCGGATGGCGCTGTTCCTGCTGCTGGCCGCGACGGTCGGCGTCCTTGCGGCGCTGTGGCCGGCCCGGCGGGCGGCCCGGCTGAACATGCTGACGGCCATCAAGTCCGAGTAGGCGTCGCGCCACGCGCCAGGGGCCCCGTCCGCTTGCGG
>NZ_JBEOWS010000330.1:0-10791 GCF_040296125.1 Streptomyces sp. NPDC002265
GCCCTCGACGGGCAGCACCCCGGCCGACGCGGCCTGCCGTCAGCCGTTGACCCGACAGCCCGGCCCTACTTCAGGTGCCGGGCGAAGAACCCGGCCGCGTCCTCCCCTGCGAACTGCGGGACGCCGGTGTGTCCGCCCATGTTGGCGTGCAGCGTCTTCTCCTTGGAGCCGAAGGCGTCGAACAGGTCCAGGGCCGCCTGCCGGTCGTTGCCTTCGTCGTCCCACTGCAGCAGGACGTGCAGCGGAATGGTGACCTGACGGGCCTCCTCGAAGATGGCGCGTGGCACGAGACTCCCGGCGAACAGGCCGGCGGCCACGACGCGCGGCTCGACCACCGCAAGGCGGACGCCGATGGAGATAACTCCCCCCGAGTACGCGACCGAGCCGCCGAGCCCGGGCACGGACAGGAGGGCGTCCAAGGCGGCCTGCCACTCCGGGACCGCCCTGTCGACGAGCGGGAGGACGAGGGCGTCGATGATCTCGTCGCTGACCGGCGTGCCGGTCTCCATCGCCCGGCGCAGGTCGGCGCGGGCCTGGTCGACGGCGGCCCAACGGGGCCGCTCGCCGCTGCCGGGGAGCTCGATGGTGGCCGCGGCGAAGCCGTCTGCCGCGGCGCGTTGTGCGCGGGCCACCAGCCGGGGATACATCCTCGTCAGGCCGAGCGGGGGGTGGCCGAGCAGGATCAGCGGGACCGGTGCGGATGCGGAGGCGGATTCAGGGGTCCACAGGATGCCCGGGATCTCGCCAAGGGTGAACCGGCGCTCGAGGACGCCGTCGTCGAGTCGCTGTTCGGACGTGAACTGCATGGTCATGCCTTTCGGGAGTGCACTGCAACGGCGCTCCCGGACGACGACCTATCGCCCGACCGTGACCCCGAAGGAGAGCACCCATGTCGATACTGTGTTCACGGGTACCACCTCCTTGTTCTGTCGCACGGCCTCCGCGAAATTAGCAGAGGCCGCCATGATCCGCCAAACGGGTTCCTGCGCCGGTCTCGCGGGGGCTGCCACGAGGCCGGCACAGGGCAGAGAGCCCGGCAGGGCGAGCTCACAGCAGGTCGGCCCAGGTGCTCCAGCCGCTGGTGGCCTTGGTGACACGCGCCTTGAAGCCTCCGGTGCCGGTGCCGGCGTAGAAGTACAGGGCGCCGGAGGAGTTCGTGGCCATCAGGTCGGCCTTGCCGTCGCCATTGGCGTCGCCGGGTGAGAACACCTTCTTGTACTGCTGCCAGCCGCTGCCCACCTTCACCCGGGCCGAGAAGGGGGCGGACGCGCTGCCGGTGCCCGCGTAGCGCCACAGGACGCCGGAGGTGTCCCGGGCCATCAGGTCGGGGCGGCCGTCACCGGTGAAGTCACCCGCGCCGACGACGGCGTTGTAGCGCTGCCAGCCGGTGCCGACCGTGACGCGGGAGGCGACGGAGGTGCCGGAGTTGTCGCCCGCGTAGAGGTAGAGCGTGCCGGAGGCGCTCACGGCGAGCAGGTCGCCCTTGCCGTCTCCGGTCAGATCACCGGGGCCGAGAATGCGGTTGTAGGACGTGGAGCCGGTGGCGAGTTGGGGGTCGGAGAGGGCGTAGAACGCCGGGTTGGTCAGCCGGCCGCTGCTGACGGACTGGACGACCAGGTCGGCGAGGCCGTTCTGCCGGAGCGAGGAGGCGTACGCGAGACGAGTGGTGGCGGACGGCCAGGCCTCGCCGACCAGGAGCTTGCCGGTCAGCGTGCCGGTGCCGGTGACCTCGTAGCTGTAGAGGCTTCCGGCCGTCGTACGGGCCATGGTCCCGAACTTGCCGTAGTGCGGGTTGTTGCCGGCTCCCGCGAACTGCGTGACCTTGCCCCAGCCCTTGCTACGGGCGGACCGGGTCCCGAAGGTGCCCCTGCCGTCGCCCGGGTAGAACCACAGGGCGCCGGAGAAGTCCCTGGCCAGCAGGTCGGTCTTGCCGTTGCCGTCCCAGTCGCCGCCGCCGATGATCTGGTTGTACGACGCCCAGTCGGTCCTGGGGTCCTTGACCCGGGTGCCGAAGGTGCCCCCCTTCCTGCCGGGGTAGCGGTAGAGGACGCCTGCCGGGGTGCGGGCCAGCAGGTCGCCGACGCCGTCGCCGGTCAGATCACCGGCGCCGATCAGCTCGTCGTACTGCTGCCAGCCGGTGCCGACCAGCACACGGCTGCCGAGGGCGCCGGTGCCCTTGCCGGGGAAGAAGTAGAGCGAGCCGCCCGGAGTACGGGCCAGCAGGTCTGCCTTGCCGTCGCCGTTGAGGTCCCCGGGAGCGATGACCTTGTTGTAGACCTGCCAGCCGGACGCGACCGTACGGTACGAGCCGAGGCCGCCGGGGCTGCGTGCGTAGCTGCCGGAGTGGAAGTACAGCACGCCGCTCGCGCTGAGGGTCAGCACGTCCTGGACGCCGTCCGAGTCGAGGTCGCCCGGGGTCAGGACGTCCTTGACCTTGGCGATGTCCGAGTCGAGGACCATGGTCTCGGCCGAGCCCGTGTCGAGGTACAGCTGTCCCGCGACGTTGCGGTAGAGCAGGTCGGACGTGCCGTCCCCGTCGAAGTCGCCGCGCACCCGGGCGGCGGCGTCCGCGTGGGTGGGCAGCAGCACGAAGACGCCCGTCGCGAGCACCGCGGCCGTGGCGGCCACTGCCGATGCCTTCATGCCGGGGGAGCGCCGGCGTCCGGGGCTCCGGTCGTGCCGCCGGGGGCGGGTGGTGAACACGTTCTCTCCCGGAAGGTCAGGGGGTGACGGAGGCGTCGGTGGCGGTGCCGTCGGGGGCGGTGTCGCCCGGGGACTGCGTGGGGGAGGGCGATGCGGGCGCGGTCGCCGCGGCCGGGTCCGTGGCCGACTCCGTCGGCCCGGCCGACTGAGCCGGGGTGGCCGTGTCGGCCGGGGAGACGGTGTCGGCCGGGGTGGCCGACTCCTCCGTTCCAGCGGACTCCTCCGCACTCGTGCTCGTACTCGCCGAGGGCTCGGTCGGGACATCGGCCCGGTAGACGCCCGGCACACCGTCGTCCACCCGGAAGGTCGCCGCTGTGGTGGTCGTGCCGTTCCTGGTCAGCACGGTGGAGATCGCCCGCAGTCGTGCGTCGATACGGTCCTCGGTGATGTCCAGGAGCAGATAGCCGCGCCGGGCATCGATGATCTTCCAGTGCGGGTTGTCCGCCAGCTTGGGCGCCCACTCGGCGGCGAAGGCCACCAGGTCCTCGTCCCCGCTGCTGGAGATGGAGGTCCCGACGAACTCCGCGCCGACCACGGCCGACCGCGGGTCGGCGTAGTCCAGCTTGAGGTCGCTGACGATGGTGCGGTGCCGGTCCCCGGAGAGCACCACGGGGTTGCGGATGCCCTGGAACTCGGCGAGCAGGGTGGCGCGTTCCTTCTGGTAGCCGTCCCAGGCGTCGTACGACCACTCCTTGCCCACACCCGCGAGGAAGTCGGTCTCGGCCATCATCACCTGGGAGGCGACCAGGTTCCATCGCGCGCCGGAGCTGCGCATGCTGTTCACCAGCCAGTTGCGCTGAGTGTCGCCCATGATGACCCGGCCGGCCTTCAGGGCCCCGGCGGAGGTGGTCGCCTGGTCGTCGCGGTACTGCCGGGTGTCCAGGACGTGCAGCCGGGCCAGCGGGCCGAAGTCGAGCGAGCGGTACATCAGGACGTTCGGGCCGCTGGGCTTCTGCGCGGCCCGGATCGGCATGTGCTCGTAGAAGGCCTGGAAGGCGGCCGCCCGGCGGGCCCGGAACTTCGCGGGGGGCCAGGCGACGGGGTCGTTCGCCATGTCACCGGCCCAGTCCTGCTCCACCTCGTGGTCGTCGAAGACGGCGACGAAGGGTGCCGCGGCGCGCATCGCCTGAAGGTCCGGGTCGGAGTTGTACTGCTCGTGGCGGGCGCGGTACTGGGCGAGCGTGACGGGCTGGCCCACGCCTTCGTGCCGGCGTACGCGATAGGAGTAGGCCGAGCTCTCGTAGATGTAGTCGCCGACGAACAGCACGAGGTCCGGCTGCTGTTCGAGCATGTCCCGGTAGGCGGTGAAGTAGCCGTGCTGCCAGTTCTGGCAGGAGGCCAGCGCGATCCGCAGGTTCTTCGGGGTGTCACCGGCGGCGGGCGCGGTGCGGGTCCGGCCGGTGATGGAGGTGCGGCCCAGCGCCTTGAACCGGTACCAGTACTCGGTGGCCGGCCTCAGGCCCGTGACGTCCACGTGGACGCTGTAGCCGAGGCTGCCGGTCGCCGTCGTCGTACCGCTCCTGACGATCGTGGTGAAGCCGCTGTCCGAGGCGAGTTCCCAGCTCACCGCTACGGTGGGAGCCAGAATGCCGGAGCTGCCCTGCTGGGCCGGCACGATCCTGGTCCAGAGCACGATCGCGGTGGGCAGCGGATCGCCGGAGGCGACGCCGAGCTTGAAGACCGTGCCGCTCACCGCCGTACCGGCACCGGCCGTGGCGGTCGCCCCGCCCACGGACGCCGAGGCGTTGCCCGCCAGCAGCTGCCCGGCGCCTGCCGCACCCGCGGCGCCCAGCGTGACGGCTCCCGCGCCCAGGAACCGCCTGCGGCGCATCCCGTTGGCGTCCGTGTTGTTGTCACTCGGGTGCACCGGCGTGCCTTCTCCCCTGGGGCGGTGCCCTGTGCAGCGCCGGTGGACATGATCGCCACGGATTCTATGCAATACCCTCAGATGCGCAGCGTCGGGGGCCGTGCACCCGTTCGAACCACCAGCAGGAGCCATGCACCGACCATTGATCTCCGCAGTCGCGGTCCTGTTCCTCGCCGGCGCGGCAGGGTGCTCGTCGTCCGGCGCCGGGCAGCAGGCGGGAAGCGGCTCCGGTGCGGGCTCGGACTTGTCGGGCGCCGTGGCCGGGGGCGGGGCGGAGCGCGGCAGCTCGCCGGGGGCCGACGGCAGCGGGGCCCGTGAGGAGAGCGGGGGCGGTGGCGGGGCGTCCTCCCCGCCCGCCGGGGTGCTCTTCGGAGCCGACTTGCTGCCCACTCCCGCCGCCGACCACTGCCGTACGGAGAACCTGACGGCCGTGGCGCGCAGTACCGGTCGGGGGCAGGCCTCGGTGGTGATCACCAACGACGGTCCCGGTTCCTGCACGGTACGCGGCTTTCCCTCCCTCCTCTTCAGGACCGGGACCGGCCGGACCGAGCTGCCGGTGGACTGGGCCGGGTCGGCCGGCGAGGCCGCGAAGTTCACCCTTGCTCCCGGCGATTCCGCTTCGGCAGCGCTCGGCTTCACCGGCCTCGACGAGTGCGAGCCGGTCACCGGCCTCGACGTCGTCCCGCCCGGCGAATCCCGGGCCCTCACCCCTGCTTTCACGACCACGAACGGGAAGAAGCAGGCGGTGCGCATCTGCGACACGGGTGTGAGGGTGCAGGCGTTCTCGCCCGCGCGGTGATGGGGGCTTTGCGCTGCGCTGCTGAGAAGCCTTCGCCGAGGACGCCGGAGAGGCCTGCGCCGACGGGTCACCGCTGAGGCGATGGCCGTTGCCGTCGTGTGCGGTTGGTCCGACCGGTCGGATCTGCCAGCGGGTCGCGCCAGGACGTTCCGGGCGGCGGCAGCGCCGAGGTTATGAATATGCCGCACCTGACCGTCCACGAACACAACCCCAGGAGCCATACGATGCGCCCCATCAGGGCAGCCTGTTTCGGCACGGCCACTGCGCTGGCCACCCTGCTCGCCTGCGCCCCTGTCGCGACCGCCGCGACGGACTCCGGTTTCGCCCCCGCCATGGGCAGAGACCGGGTGATCACACTCATCGGCCGTCTCGCGGAGCAGACGCGCTTCCCCGTGAACTCTGACGGCAGCCCCGCCCAGGGCGACCGGACCGTCTTCCGCTCGAACCTCTTCGACCTGAACGACAACCCGGTCGGCAACACCGCCGGCACCTGCACCACCACCCGGGTCGACAACGGCGGAGCGGAGGTGTGCAACGTGAACTACAACTTCCCCGGCGGCCAGCTCACCGTGCAGGGGATGGTCTTCGGCAATCTCATCCCGGGCCCGCCGCCCTCGTTCGACAACGCGATCACCGGCGGCACCGGGGTGTTCGACCGGGCTCATGGCCAGATCCACGCCGAAACGATCGGCATGGGCGTCAGGCGCTTCACGATCGACCTCGACCGTTGATCGGTCCTGCCCCCGCCCGGTGAGAAGGCCGGGCCGTGCACGGCCCGGCCTTCCGGCTCGATCGGCCGGCAGGGGTGGCCGCTCGGAGCCGTCCCTGCCGGCGTCGGATCAGGACGCCCTCGCGACTCGGTTGAAGAGCCGGCCGGCGAGGTCGACGCCTGTGATCGCACCGTCGGCGTCGCGGGAGAAGCAGCCACGCTGCCCTTCGAGGCCGCCTTCGGTGACGATGTACTCGTCGCCGTCGCCGGGAAGGAAGCCGATGCCCGCGGCCGGGTAGTCCGGGGGCATCTCCTCGTCCGACGCCGCGCGGATCTCCGGCTTGATGCCGACCGCCAGGGTGAGACGGGTGCCGTCGGAGGCGATGTCGAGGTTCATGGCGTCGATCTCGTAGCGGCCGGCGACCTGTCGGGCTTGTCCCTCGTCGTACGGGACCGGCTGCGCCGTCTTCTCGACGACGCCGAGGCAGTTCTCGAGGGCCCACCGCACGACGGACTGGTTGAAGGGATAGCCGTCCGGGCCGACGTTGGCCAGGGAGACCACCGCGAAGTCGCGTTCCGGCACGATGAGCAGCTCGGCGAACTGGCCGTTGCCCGAGCCGCCGTGACCGATGCCGTGCAGGCCGTCCAGGTCGTGCAGGAACCAGCAGATGCCGAAGCCGTCGCCGAGCGTGCTGGCGCGCAGCCCGACCGTCTGCTCCCGCATACGGTGCAGCTCCGCAGCCGGCAGCACGCCTTCGCCGTCGCCGAGTTGGAACCGTGCCCAGCGCAGCAGGTCGCTCACCGAGGAGGCGAGGCCGCCACCGGGGTTGTCGCCGCGCGCGCCCTCCCTGAACGCTCCCCAGGGCCGGGCGGGGCGCAGTTCGCCGTCGTCGCCGCGGTTGTAGCCCACGGCGAACTTACGGACCATCACCTCCGTCAGGCCGTACACGGTGTCCGCGAGGCCCACCGGCTCCAGCACGAGCGAGGCCATGGCCTGCTCGAAGGGCAGGCACGTGACCTTCTCGACGATCCGTCCGGCCAGGTTGTATCCGGCCTGGCTGTACGAGGCGCGGGCCCCGGGCGGTGCGATCAGGGGAAGCTGAGGCAGCTTCGCCACGAGCCCGGCCAGGGAGCGGTCGCCCTCGCCGTCGTCGATGAGGTTCCAGTCCAGGCCCGCGGTGTGGTTGAGCAGGTTCAGGACGGTGATCTCGGCCGCGGCCTGCTCGTCGGCGAGCTTCAGCTCGGGCACGTAGTGCCGCACCGGCGCGTCCAGGTCCACCTTCCCCTCGGCGGCCAGGCGCATCAGCGCGGTGGCCGTGAAGGTCTTGGACACCGACGCCAGATGGAACAGCGTCTTCTCGTCGACCGGCACGGGGTTGCTGACGCTCGTCACCCCGTGCGAGGCGTAGATCTCCTTGCCGTCCAGGAGCACCCCGACGGCGACACCGGGAACACCGAGCTCCGTGGCCTGCGTCTCGATGAACTCGCACAGCCTGTCCTGCAACATCGCTTCCCCCTCGGTGACTTGAACTAAGTACGAGACGCAGCCTAGGGGCGACTTGAACAAAGTGCAAGCGTGCGTGAACTAAGTTCAAGTAAGGTGGTGGTCATGCCTCGAGACACCCTGACCGCAGACCGGATCGTTCGTGCGGCCATCGAGCTGCTCGACAGCGAGGGGCTGGACGGCCTCAACATGCGGAGCCTGGCGAAACGGCTCGGCTCGGCCGCCACGGCCGTCTACTGGCACATCAAGACCAAGGACGACCTGGTCCGCCTCGCCGGCGACGCGATCTGGCACGAGGTCGAGCTGCCCGACCTCGCCACCACCGACTGGCGCACGGCCGCCACCGTTCACGCCGGCAGCATGCACGCGATGCTCACCCGACACCCCTGGCTGGTCCAGGCGTTCGGCAGTCACTTTCTGTACGGCCCCGGTCAGGCCGGGAACAACGACCTCAGCCTGGCCATCTACGAAAAGGCGGGCTTCGCCTCCGACGACGCGGACCGGGCGGCCGCCACGGTGTTCACCTTCGTGCTCGGCAGCGCGCTCGGCCCTGCCGCACAGGTCTCGCTGAACCGTCGGCTGAGCATGAACGGCGCGGACGCCGAGCAGTTGATGGCCGACGCCATGGCAAGCGCCGGCGAGACCGCCAGGCAATTCCCGCGTCTGCGTGAACGCCTCGACACCGCGGCTGCCATGGAGTACTCCGCAGCACCGGACAGCACCTTCGAGTTCGGTCTCCAGTCCGTCCTCGACGGCTTCGAGGCCCGCCTCGCCGCCGACGGTGTCGGCTCGCGAAAGTGACCCCGGCCCCACTGCCGATGGCGACGGTGCGAAAGTGACCCGCTGCCGTCGGGTCGCCGAGCGCTGGGCGTCGCCGCCATCACGTGGATGCCGTGGGTGTCAGCGGACCGGGTCGAGCGCGTCGGCGCCGGTTCGCCCGGCGTCCAGACGGGCGGCGAGGAAGCGGGCGACGCGGTCGAGCGCGGCGTCCGCCTCGCCCAGACGGCCGTAGTGGTGCTGGTAGACGTGGGGGAGCCCGGGCCCGATCTCGAGCGTGACCTCGACGTCGTCGGCCCCCGCGCGGCCGGCCAGCCGGACCGCGTCGTCGAGCAGCACCTCGTTCGCCCCGGCCTGGACGAGCAGCGGGGGCAGTCCGGTGAGGTCGGCGAACACCGGGCTCGCCAGCGGATGCGCCCGGTCGCCTGTGCCGACGTAGAGATCGGCGTAGGCGCGCAGGTCGGCCTCGATGAAGATGGGGTCGGCGTGCTCCTTGGAGCGGATGCTTCCGCCGGCGAGGGTGAGGTCGGCCCAGGGGGAGAGGACGGCCACGGCGGCCGGCTGCGGCAGCCCGGCCTCCCGGGCCGCGAGCAGTGTGGCGATGGCCAGGCCGCCGCCGGCGGAGTCACCGGCGAGGACGAGGTCCCGTGGGTCGGTGCCCGCCGTCAGCAGCTCGCGATAGGCCGCGAGACCGTCGTCGACGGCAGCCGGGAAAGGGTGCTCGGGCGCCAGCCGGTAATCCACCGACCACGCTCGCAGCCCGGCACGGCGGGCCAGTTCACCGACCAGCCCCGCGTGGGTGTCCGGTGAGCCGATGACGTACCCGCCGCCGTGCAGGTAGAGCAGCCGGCCGCGCCCGGAGACCTCGGCCGGCACCAGCTCCAGGGCCGGCCGCCCGCCCAGCGTGGTCCTGCGGGCGGCCACGCCCTCCGGCGCGGGGCGGCCGACAGCGGCGGTGAAGCCGCTGCGCTGCTCTTCGACCGTGGGTCGCGTCTCGCTGCGAGGGGCGGAGCGGAGCATGGCGTCCAGGGCGTCGCGCTGCTGTCGGGACATGTGAGGCCTCCAGGGGTCGGGATGCAAGGATGGATTCCTGGGAATCCATCTGTCCGGGACCAACCGGATTCCGAGGAAGATGATTCCCGGGAATCTACTGGAGGCTGTTGTGAGCCACGTCACCCCGATCTTCACCGACCTCGTGCGCGCCGAGACCCGGCTGTACAACGCGGTGAGTGCCCGGCTGAGAGCCGAACAAGGGCTGGGGCTGGGACAGTTCGAGTTCCTGGAGATCATCGACCGCGTGCCGGGGTGCCGCGTGCTCGACATCGTCGGCGAAGTGGCGATCACCGTGGGGGCGGTCAGCAAGGCGGTCGACCGGCTGGTGGCCGCGGGCTGGTGTCTGCGGGTCGCGCACCCCCAGGACCGCCGCTCGTCCGTCCTGCGGCTCACGGCCGAGGGCGAGAAGCTGCTGGCTGCCTCGCGTCCCGTCGTCGAGGGCGAACTCGCCACGCTGACCGCGGGGGTTCCCGCCGACGACCTGGCCCGCGTCGCCTCGACCCTGGCCGTCCTTCGCGCGAGCCTCGAGGCGGGCTCCCACGGACAGCCGGGCTGACGGAGTGTTGCAAGGGCGTCAACCGGGCGGTGCGGCGCCGGACTTCGCGTGCTGGACATCCGGGGACCGACGCCGGGTCCTGCCGACTGGGGGAGGTCGGATCCCCAGGACCCGCAAGGTTCAAGAGGATTGAGTGGAGCCGGTGGTCCCGGCCCGCACGGCGGCTGCCGCCTCCAGCAGGGACCAGCCGTCGATCTCGACCGCCTGCCGCTCCTGCGGCTGCCACCCGCGGGCCAGCGCCACATCGAGCAGAGCTCGTACGGCGCCGGGTTCGTGAAGATTGAGGTCGGCACCCCGGATGTATCCCACGTCTCCGGAGCCCACGTAGGCCCCGCCCGGGACGTACCGGTCGGGGCCCGCGGCGAAGACGATGCGCAGCGGGCCGCCGGCGCCGGCCGGCTGCGGGTACAGCGTCAGGGTCTGGCAGCAGGACCGGCCGCCGTCCACCATGCTGTGACTGTGACGCAGCGTCCACAGGTACGTCCGCGCGTCGACAACCAGGCGACGGGGCGCTCTCGAACGGCGGGGCATGGAGTCGAGGTTACCGGGGCTCTTGCAGAAAGCGCCGGCGTTCACGCCGGGGATGAATGCATCTCAAGGCTGCTCTGACGTGCACGTTGGTGCGCACGTTTTTGCTGCTCGATGTACTGGCGCACGATCGCCAACGGTGCTCCCCCGCACGATGCGGAGAAATACGGGGGCGACCGCAGGTGCCCGTGCATGATGGCGCGGTTGATCCGGCTGGTGAATTCCTGCCGTATCCGGCGGGCGGAGACGCCCTTGAGGCTGTTGACCAGCTTGGAGACGGCGACCTTGGGCGGGT
>NZ_JBEOWS010000331.1:0-10788 GCF_040296125.1 Streptomyces sp. NPDC002265
CGTTGCTTCGGCGATGCATGTGCACTTGGTCTTCGTGACGAAGTACCGGCGCGGGCTGTTCAACGACGAGATGCTGACACGCTGCGAAGAGATCAGGCGCAAGGTCTGCGAGGACTTCGAAGCGGAGCTGAAGGAGTTCAACGGCGAACGCGATCACGTCCACCTCCTGGTGCACTACCCGCCCAAGGTCGCCGTCTCCAAGCTGGTCAACAGCCTCAAGGGCGTCTCCGCCCGCCGGATACGGCAGGAGTTCACCAGCCGGATCAACCGCACCATCATGCACGGGCACCTGCGGTCGCCCTCGTATTTCTGCGCATCGTGCGGAGGAGCACCGATGGCGATCGTGCGCCAGTACATCGAGCAGCAAAAACGTCCGCTCTAACGTGCACGTCAGAGCAGTCTTGAGATGCATTCATCCCCAGCGTGAACGCCGGGGCTTTCTGCAAGAGTCCCGGTAACCGGCGCGGTGCGCCCTGGCCCGCCCCAGCGTCCCCTGCGCGGTCTCCCGGGGATCGCCTCGGACGCGGCGGCCTGCGCCATCCGGCTCGGCGATCCCGAGGGTGCGGCGGCCCTGCTGGAACAGGGGCGCGGCATTCTGCTGGCCCAGGCGCTGGACGCGCGCACCGACATCTCCGACCTGGCCCGGCGCCATCCGGAGCGGGCCGCGCGCCTGACCGCGCTGATGGCGGAGCGATCCGCGGAACCGTCCGGCCTTCCGACGGAAACCCCCGCCTCGCCGGTACCAGCCCTCGGCACCGGTCGCCCGGCCGAACGGCGGCAGGCCGCCGGGCTGGAGCTGGAAAGGCTCCTCGACGAGATCCGCCGGGACCCGCAGGACGCCGGATTCCTCCGCCCGCCCGAGCCGGCCGAGCTGCGCGCGGCGGCCCAGGACGGGCCGGTCGTCCTGGCCAATGTCAGCCAGTACGGATCCCACGCCCGGCATCCCGCCGCCGCGCCTGTGGTGGTCGGCGACAGGACCGCTCGGCATGCTGCCGCTGCACGCGGCCACCCGGCCCGCCCCGGCCCCCGGCTCGCCGTCCTGGACCTGGTCACGTCCTCGTACACACCCACCCTCCGGGCGCTGACCCACGCGCGCCGCAGGGCGGCCGGGACGGCGAGCGGGCCCGCCCTGGCCGTCTGCATGGCACGGACGCCCGGCCATCGCGACCTGCCCGGCTCCGCCGACGAACTGCGGCTGCTGGGCGAGGTGTTCAAGGATGCGCTGACCGCACTGTCCGGCGCCGACGCCCGCCGGACGGACATCCTGTCCGAGCTGCCGGGGCACGCCTTCGCACACTTCGCCTGCCACGCCGTGGCGGATCCCGCGGCGCCGTCCGCCGGCCGGCTGCTGGTGCACGACCACCGGCACCGGCCGCTCACCGTCACCGACGTGATCGCACTGGACCTGCCCCGGGCCGAACTGGCCTTCCTGTCCGCCTGCGAAACGGCCCGCACCGGTCCGGCGCTCGTCGACGAGTCGATCCACCTCGGCTCGGCGTTCCAGATCGCGGGCTTCCGCCAAGTGGTCGCCACCCTCTGGCCGGTGAGCGACCGCCGTGCGGTCCACCTCGCCCGCACGGTGTACGAGGCCGTCGCCCGGGCCGGTACCACGGCGGTGGTGCCGACGGCCCTGCACGAGACCGTACGACGCTGGCGCGACACCTGGCCCGACCACCCCTCGGTGTGGGCGGTGCATGTGCATTCGGGGGCCTGACCCGCTCCTCCGCCGTCCCGTCTGCCGTACCAGGGGCCGGATGCCGGCCGGGTCCACGGGGCGGGGTCCTCGCCTCGCACCCCGGTGGCGCTGTCAGCGTCCCGTCAAAGACGCCCGGGTCCTCGTCAGCGTCCCGTCAGGGCCGGTCCGGTGGCGGGGGGTCACGGGCATAACGTCGGAAGCGAACCCCGGCCGGCCTCCCCGCGGCCGGGGAACCCACAGGTCCGATCCCCCACTCCCCGCCCTTCGGGAGGCATCCCATGGCACAACTCCTCCACGGCGAGGACCCCGAGCCCGCCGATCGGTTCCCGGCCGGACCCCTGTACGTACCGGTCCGGCCGGGACGCTCCGGGTGCTCGGCCCGGCTCTTCCGCACCCCGCTCGGCGACCGTACGGCCGTCGGCTTCACCTCCGAGCGCAAGCTGACCGCCACCCTCGGCCCCGGCCAGGCATGGATCCGGCTCGCCGAGTCCGCGCTGCGCGCGCTGACCGCGCCGCTCGGCGTCACCGCCGTCACGGTCGACCCGCAGTTCACCGCCCCGGCGCCCGCACGGATCACGCCCCCCGCCCTGGTCGCACCGGCGTTTGCCGTCCCACCGGCCGGGCCGGTCACGCACGAGATGTCCGCGCTGCGGAACGCCTGAGAGGGGCAGCCACCATGAGCACGGTTCACGAACCCACCACCACGGCAGGCGCCGTCACCGCCGCGGTCGGCCTGTCGGTGTGGCCCGCCTCCACCCGCGAACGCCCGCACGGCGACCTCGCCGTGGGCGGCGTACCGCTCGCCGAGCTCGCCGACCGCTTCGGCACACCCGTCTACGTCCTGGACGAGGCCGAGGTCCGCGACCGCTGCCGCACCTACCGCGACGCCTTCCCCGACGCCGAAGTCCTGTACGCGGCCAAGGCGTTCCTGTGCCGCGCGATGGCCCACTGGATGGACGAGGAGGGCCTCGGCCTCGACGTCTGCTCCGCCGGCGAACTCGAACTGGCCGTCATCGCGGGCTTCCCGCCCGAACGGATCGTGCTGCACGGCAACGCCAAGTCCCCACGCGACCTGGAGACCGCCCTGCGCCTCGGCGTCGGCCGCATCGTCATCGACAGCCCCTCCGAGATCGCCCGGCTGGCCGCCGCCGTCGGCCCGCACGGCCACCAGAAGGTGATGGTCCGGGTGGTGCCCGGCATCAGCGCGGGCGGCCACGAGAAGATCCGCACCGGCACCGACGACCAGAAGTTCGGCCTGTCCATCTCCGACGGCTACGCGGCGCACGCCATCGCGCGCATCCTCGGCCAGCCCCAGCTCGAACTCACCGGCCTGCACTGCCACCTGGGCTCGCAGATCACCGGGGTCAAGCCGTACCTGGGCGCCGTGCGCCGCATGGTGGGCCTGATGAGCCGGCTGCACGAGCAGCACGGCCTGGTCCTGCCCGAACTCGACCTCGGCGGCGGCCACGGCATCGCCTACCGCCCCGGCGAGCAGGCCCTGGACCTCACCATGCTGGCCGGCCGGGTACGCGCCGAACTCAGGGAAGCCTGCGCGACGGCAGGACTGCCCGTCCCCCGCCTGATCATCGAACCCGGACGGGCCATCGCCGGACCGGCGGGCATCGCCCTCTACCGCGTCCTGTCCGTCAAACACACCGGCGAGCAGGTCTTCGTCGCCGTCGACGGCGGGATGAGCGACAACCCGCGTCCCGCCCTGTACGGCGTCCGCTACGCCCCCCGGCTGATCGGCCGGCGCAGCACCGCCGCCCCGGCCCGGGTGACCGTGGTGGGCCGGCACTGCGAAGCCGGCGACGTCCTCGCCGCCGACGCGGACCTGCCCGCCGACGTACGCCCCGGCGACCTGCTCGCCGTCCCCGTGGCCGGCGCGTACCACCTCTCCATGGCCTCCGGCTACAACCTGGTCGGCCGCCCGCCCGTGGTCGCCGTGCGCGACGGACGGGCCCGCCTCCTCGTACGCCGGGAGTCCCTGGAGGACGTCCGCCGCCGCGACGTGGGCCTGTGACGGCCGCCCGATCTCCCGGGCGGGCAGGTCTCCCTCCCTCGCCGACCGGCCCGCCCGGGGTCCGCTCCTCTCGACGGTCCAGCGGGCCTGCGGGAGGCGCCCGGCACGGGCGAGGGCATCGACGTACAGCAACGTGCACGGGCTGAACGTCCCCTCGGAGCCGCGCAGTCCGTCCGGTGACCGTGCTCGGCGACGGGCGGACAACGGTCCGTGCCGGTCTCCTCGTCACGCCGTCCCGGCCGCCACCCGTCCGCTGCGGACGGCGTCCAGGAGCGCCTGGTGGTCCCGCTCGTTCTGGTCGGCGTAGCGCTCGGCGAAGGGCACCAGCGCACGGTCGAAGGCGTCGCCCCCGCCCAGATAGGAGGCGATCGCGATCCGGTCCCCCGACCTCGCGTGCGCGCGGGCCAGCGTGGCCCCGCACAGCTCGCCGAAGGCCCGCATCCCGGCCGGGACCATCGACTCCGGCTGCGCGGCGCCCTTCCAGTCCCGCAACTGCCGTACGTAGAAGTCGCGTCGGCGGCCGTCGATGCCGTCGGCGCGTTCCCAGCCGAGGAAGATGTCGCTGGTGGCCTGCATCAGCCGCTGACCGGAGACCACCCGCTCGCCCTCCGTGCCATGGCGGCCGGCCCCGGCGAACGGCGCCAGCACCGAAGGGGCGGCCTCCTTGGCCTGGAGGATGAGCGGATCGTCGTCGTCGCGGCCGAGCAGCAGCACGATCCAGCACCGGGTGCCCACACTGCCGACCCCGACCACCTTGCGGGCCACGTCCCCGAACCGGTACTGCTCCAGCAGGAACCGCCGGTCCGGCTGGAGACTGCGGCCGTAGTGCCCGATCAGCTCGCGCAACTGCTCCTCCAGCGCCCCGCGTTCGACATCCGGAAGGAGCTCCGTCAGCGGGGTGATCAGCGGCGGGTCCGCGGCGATCCGGGGCCTGCCGTCGACGACACGGGTGAGCTTGGCGAATGCCTGGCGGCTGTCCCGGGTACGCGCCTTCGCCACCGACTCCGCCCAGCGGGCCCGGGTCCGCGCGCTGCCCTCCGACACGAAGCGGTCCCGCACCCACTCCTCGTCGAACCGGGCGTACCAGACGGGCAGATCGCCCATCCCGGCATAGCGCCGCACCCACTCCCGGTAGGACCGGACCGTCGACCGTACGACGTCGGCCCGCTCCCGGGCGCTGAAGCCGTTCGCCCGGCCCGCGACGACGAAACTCGCCGACAGCCGCTTGACGTCCCACTCCCAGGGGCCCGGCAGGGTCTCGTCGAAGTCGTTGATGTCGAACACCAGCCGGCGCTCGGGGGAGGCCAGCAGCCCGAAGTTCAGCAGGTGCGCGTCGCCGCACAGCTGCGTCCTGAACCCCGACCGGGGCGTACCCGCCAGGTCCCCGGCCATGACGGCGGCCGCCCCCCGGAAGAAGCGGAACGGCGACTCGGTCATCCGGCCGTAGCGGATCGGGACGAGTTCGGGCACCCGGGTCGCCGACTGCGCCTCCAGGACGGCCACCGGATCCGGCCGCTGCGCGGTGCGCGCGAACTCGGCATGACTGGACCGGGGCACGGACGACCGTGCGGTTCTGCCCAGTGCGGCACGTTCCTGCGGAGTGCGGTGCCGGGTGCCCGCATCGGCCGGGTGAGGGGTGGTCATGGCACTCACTCCGAGTGTGGTCGCCGGCGCGCGCGGCGCGGGCTGGGACGGTCGGCGGGGATCGACCGCGCCGATGCCCCGGAGGTGCCTCGTGCCGACGTCCTCGGAGCGTGTACAGGACCGCCGGGAGAAAGCGGACGTCTCGGCCGGACACCACGGTAGCCCCGGGTCCCGTACCCGGCGAGCCGAGCGGAGCCGACCGGGACGGCCGCCGCACGGGCGGGCGCGGAGTTGTGGGTGGGGGAGGGGGCGGCGACGATGAGGGCATGTGCGGTTCCACGACCGGGTGCCGCGTGCGGTCCCGAGGGGGCGGCGATGCTCCTTGACCTGCTGATCCTCGGTCTGGCGATCGCTTTGAACCCGCTGCCGGTCACCGGGTTCGTGCTGGTGCTGTCGGCCCCTGCCGGGATCTGGAACGGGCTGGCCTTCGTGCTCGCCTGGCTGGCCTGCTTCGTCGGGATCATCGCCGCGGTGCTGCTCGTGACGGGCGGTCAGCCGCCGCCCCCGCGGTCCCCGCCGTCCGAGGCCGCGCTGGCCGCCAAACTCGCCATCGGCCTGGCCCTCGTGTGGTACGCGGAGCACGCCCGCCGCAGGATGGGCACCCGGCCGAAGCGTTCCGGGAGCACGTCGCGGGTCGACCGGATCAACCCGTGGAGCGCCGCCGGTCTGGCCCTGCTCCTCCAGCCGTGGGGATGCGTGGCCGCCGGTGCCGCCACGGTGGTGGCGGCCGACCTCTCCCACGCGGCCTCGTACGCGGCACTGTTCGGCTACTGCCTGCTGGCCACCTCCAGCCTGCTGACCATGGAGGTCTACGCGACCTTCGCCCCCGAGGCGGCCGCCGAGCGGCTCGGGAACCTGCGCGCATGGCTGGAGGGCCACAAGGAGCAGGCGATCGTCGCGGTCTCGCTGCTGGCGGGGCTGTGGCTGGTGGGCCGCAGCATCTACGGGCTGACCGGCTGACCGGCTGACCGGCTGACCGGCTGACCGGCTGACCGGCTGACCGGCTGAGCGGCTGAGCGGCTGAGCGGCTGACCGGCTGACCGGCTGACCGGCTGAGCCGACGCCGAGGCCGACAGGCGCCGAACGGTACGCCGTACACACGGGCCCGCCGTGTACCGCACGCGTCGTCGTACACATCGGCCCGCTGTGTGCCGCACGCGTACGCCGAGTTGCCGCCCCCCGGCCGCGCCGGGTTAATGGTGGGGCGCCCGGCCCGGGCCGTGATCCGGCGCATGCCGCCGCATCACACGGAGGTCCGCATGGACATGATCCACGTACGGGCGGTGAGCCCTTCGGACCTCACGGAACGCGCCATGACCCTGCTGCGGGCCGAGCCGGGCGTGGTGAACCTGGTGCTCCAGCCGGACAGCGTATTCGGCCCCGACGGCGACGCCATCGAGTGCGACGTCCTGACCGGCGCCGCGAACGACGTGCTGCGCGGCCTGCGCGACCTCGGACTCGTGCGGCGCGGCTCGATCGTCCTCGACCCGGTCGACACCGTGTTCTCCGACCACGCGGCGAAGGCGGGTGCCGAGGTGTTCGGCGCGCGGCTGAGCGCGCCGGTGTGGGAACAGGTGGAGGCCCACATCCGGGCCGAGGGGAGATATCCCCCGAGTTTCTACCTCTTCCTGGTGATCGCCGGGCTCATCGGCGCGGTGGGCATCTTCACCAACTCCCAGATCCTGATCGTGGGGGCCATGGTGGTCAGCCCCGAGTACGGTGCCATCACCAGCGTCGCCCTCGCGATCGACCAACGCTCGCGGCGGGGGGTCCGGCGGGGGCTGTGGGCCCTGTTCGAGGGATTCCTGCCCGTGATCGCCACGACCTTTCTCTTCGCGCTCCTGGTCCGAGGTCTCGACCTGCAGCCGAAGGCGTTCGCCCTGGGGCTGAGGCCCGTTTCCAGGCTCATCAGCTCGCCGAACTTCTTCTCGGTCGTGGTCGCGGTGCTGGCCGGGATCGCCGGCATCGTCTCGCTGGCCGAGGCCCGCACCCGGGCGCTGCTCGGCGTCTTCATCTCGGTGACCACCATTCCGGCGGCGGCCGACATCGGGGTCTCGTGCGCGTTCGCCGAATGGCGCGAAGCCCGGGGATCACTGCTGCAACTTCTGCTCAACATCGTGGTGCTGATCGTGGTCGGGACCGGCACGCTCAAATGCCAGCGCGCGATCTGGCGGCGTGTCGGCGCACGCGGGCGAACCCGCTCGGCGTGAACCGAAATGCGGCCGCATCGGTCCGGTGATGCAATGGACACCGGTTCAGGGACAACGCCGTGACCAGCCAGAGGTGACATCGTGGGCGATGAGTTTGTCGAGATGGGACCGATCGATTACGCGGTCGTGGAGTTTCCCGGAAACCACATGACCGGTGAGGGTTTCCCGCTGCTGGTCGAGCTGGTGGAGCGCGGCATCATCCGGATCCTCGATCTGATGTTCATCGGAAAGGAGGAGGACGGCACGGTGGTCGGTATGGAGATCACCGACTTCACCGGCGACGGGGCGCTGGACCTGGCCGTCTTCCAGGGGGCGTCCTCCGGACTCCTCGGCCACGACGACGTGCAGGAGGCGGGCGCCGCGCTGGAACCGGGCAACTCCGCCGGCATCATCGTCTACGAGAACCTGTGGGCCGCGCCCTTCGTCACCGCCCTGCGTCGCGGCGGTGCGCAACTGGTCGCCTCCGGACGCATCCCGGTGCCGGCCGTCCTGGAGGCCCTCGACCTGGCGGACGAGGCCGGCGAGCCGTCGCCGACGACCTAGCGCCCCCAGCGCGGTGACGGAAGACCAGGTACTCCTGGGCCTCGCGCTGATCGTCGTACTGGCGACGGGCTCCCAGGTGGTGGCGCACGTACTGCGCGTCCCCGCGCTCATCGTCCTGCTGCCGGTCGGCTTCACGGCCGGCACGCTGACGGACACCGTCAACCCCCAGGCGCTGCTGGGCGACGCCTTCTCCCCGCTGGTCTCACTCGCCGTCGCGGTGATCCTCTACGACGCCGGGCTCGGCCTCGACCTGAGCAGGCTCCGCGGCCACACGCGCCGCGTCGTGGTCCGGCTGATCTGGATCGGTGCGCTGGTCACCTGTGTCTCGGCGGCCCTGGTGGCCGCACCGCTGCTCGGCCTGTCACACGGCGCGGCGGTGATGCTCGGGGCGATCATCGTCGTGTCCGGTCCGACCGTCGTCGGCCCGCTGCTCGGTTTCGTCCGGCCGACCGAGCGGATCCAGCGCATCCTCGTCTGGGAGGGAACGCTGATCGACGCCGTGGGCGGCGTCCTGGGCGCCCTGGTCTTCCACGCCGTCATGGCGGGCGAACACCGGGGCGTCGCGAGCGGGCTCGGACAGTTCCTGATGAGCACGGCGGTCGGCGTGGCGGGAGGCGTGGCCGGAGCGGCCCTGCTGGTGACGGCGCTGCGCAGGCTCCGGCTCGGCGAGGTGCTGGGCACGACGGTGCAACTCGCCGTGGTGGTCGGCGTGGCGGCCGTCTGCGACCTGGCGCGGGACGACGCCGGACTCATCGCCGCCATCCTGATGGGCCTGGCGGTGGCGAACCTGCCCGGCCTGGACGAGGCCGTCCGCAGGCCGTTCTTCGAGACCCTCGTGAACCTGGTCATCGGTCTGCTGTTCATCTCCATCTCGGCCACCGTCACCCCGCAGTCCCTGCGCCATGTGCTGCTGCCGACCCTCGGGCTCGTGGCCGTCCTGGTCCTGGTGACCCGGCCCGTGGTGGCGGCCCTGTCCACGCTGGGGACCGACGTGCCCGCCGGGGAACGCTGCTTCCTCGCGTGGATGGCGCCGCGCGGGATCGTCGCCGCCGCCACCGCCTCGACGTTCTCGGCCGCCCTGGTCGACAAGGGGGTCGGCGGCGCGGCGCGGATCCTGCCGGCCACCTTCGTGGTGATCGTGGCCACGGTCACCCTGTACGGGCTGAGTGCGGTGCCCGTGGCGAGACGGCTGGGCGTGGTGCGCCCGGCCCGTTCGCGACCGCTGCTCGTGGGCGGCGATCCCTGGGTGGTCGACCTGGGCCGGGCCCTGCGGTCGGTGGGTCTCGACGTGGTCATGTGGGCGGCGCGCGAGGCGCAGCGCGACAGCATCAGGGCCGCCGGGATCGAACTCGCCGAGGGGGAGTTCATGGCCGCGGCCACCGGCGCCGGCGCGGAGGCCGAGGGCCTCACCGGGGTCCTGCTCCTGACCGGCGAGGACGATTTCAACGCACTGGCGGCCATGAACCTGGAGGGCAGTGTCGAGGGCACCGTCTACCGGCTCGGGGCGTCCGTGGAGAACCAGGGGATGATCGCAGCCCCCTCCCTCCAGGGGCGGGTGCTCTTCGCCCCCGAACTCACCGCGTCCGAGCTGGCCCGCCGCCATGCCGGGGGCGCCCGTGTCGTGACCCGCCGGGTCGAGGGCCCCCTGGAGGCCGGGGCCCGGCTGCTGTTCCTGGTCCGCGACGACGGCAGGCTGCTCCCGGTCACCCGCACCGGCGGCCCGAGCCCGCGGCCGGGGGACATCGCCGTACTCCTCACGGCGTGAGGGGCGGCCGTGCCGGAGTCGTCCGGGGGCCCGGCTGTGCCGGAGTCGGCCGGGGTCCGGCCTGGCTCGGATCGGACGGGGTCCGGCCGGGCTCGGATCGGCCGGGCGGGCCGAGGTGCGGGGGTATCCGCGCGGTGCTCCAATGGAATCCGGCGAGTGCGCGGGCAGCCGCGTGCCGGCCGGCAGTCAGGCAGGTCGGAGGCCCGGACGGACAGTCACGCGCCTCCTGCGAGAAGGGAACCGCCGTGCCAGGTCTCCTCCGCGGGGTAGCCCGCACAGCCGTGGTGGCCGGCACGGCCACCGCCGTGTCGAACCGTGTCTCACGCCGTCAGCAGGGCCGCTGGGCCGAGCAGGAGTACCAGCAGGCCCAGGTGCAGGCCGCTCCGCAGCCCGCCCCCCCGCCCGCGACCACGACCCCGCTCACGGACGACATGAGCAGCAAGATCGATCAGCTGAAGCAGCTCGGTGACCTCAAGGCCCAGGGCGTTCTCACCGAAGCCGAGTTCGCGGAGCAGAAGCGCAGGCTCCTCGGCTGAGCCGCCCCGCGGGCACCGGCCACGAGGACGCGGCCGGGCTCCCGACGAGGCGGCCGGCTTCCGACGAAGGGGCCGGGCTCCCGAGGGGGCGACCGGGTTCCTGACCATGCGGCCGGGCGCCCGACCACGCTCGTGCGCGACCGCGCGCGGGCGTCGTCGGGCCTACCGCTGTGGCGCGCTGTCTCAGCGGGCCGTTCCGAAGTCCTGCGTCCAGTAACTGCCGGGCTCCGCGAGACCGACGCCGATCTCCTTGAACGAGCAGTTCAGGATGTTGGCCTTGTGGCCGGGGCTGCCCATCCAGCCGGCCATGACCTGCTCGGGGCCGGCGTAACCGAAGGCGACGTTCTCGCCGTAGGCGTTCCAGATGTAGC
>NZ_JBEOWS010000332.1:0-10738 GCF_040296125.1 Streptomyces sp. NPDC002265
GGACGGTTCCGCGGGCCCTCTCGGCGTGACGACGGGATCGCTACGGGGCGGCCACCGCCGAACCCGCGGAAACCCTCGCGGGTTTCGGGTGCAGCAGCCGCTCGGCCAGTTCGCCGAAGACGAGGCCGAAGCCCGCCCACAGCGTGGCCTGCATGGCGAGGGCGGAGAGCCGGAACCGCCACAGCAGGGTGGCCGGGAAGTCCGCCGGGACCTCGTTGACGACGGGCAGGAACGCATACGCCAGGCCGATCACCGCGATGAAGCCGAGGACGGCGACGACGGTGGCGTACCAGGTGCCCAGTCTCGGCGCGAGCCGCTTGCCCGCGATCACCGCGGCGACCGCGAGGAGCACGCTGAGCACCATCATCAGGAAGTACAGCGTGGTGCGCTTGCCGATGGTGTCGGGGTCGCCGACCGACGGCGGGTTGGCCGGGTACTTCAGGAACGGCACTACGTAGACGGCGAGCAGCGCGGTCCCCGACAGCAGCAGCGCGGTGGCGCGGGGGCTGAAGCGGCCGACGCGTCCGAGGGCGAAGCAGAAGGCGAGGGCGGCGATGCCGCCGAACGCCACTCCGTAGATCAGCACGCCGGTGGCGAGGCCGGCGGTGGACTGGAGGCTGCGGGAGACGAGTTCGACCTCGTGCTCGTGGGCGTGGGCGTGCGCCTCCTCGAAGCCGATCGCGCTGTCCACGCTCGGCTCACCGAGGAAGTAGGCGACGACCAGGGCGAGCAGGCCGGCCCCGAGACCGGCGAGCATGCCCCTCACGAGCAGGTTTCTCACTGTTGCGGAGTTCACGGGAGTTCGGTGCCCCTCGTCAGTGGCAGGGGAAGCCGAGCAGGTGGCGGGCGTCGTGCACCCACTCGTGGACGTCCTCGCCGGAGACGACGGAGGTGGCGCCCTGCTCGGCGCCGACGAAGTACAGCAGGACCAGCATCAGAATGCCGAAGAAGACCGCCCAGGGGGCGATGTCCTTCAACGGCAGCTTGCCGGTGACAACGGGGGTGGTGGCGGTCGGCTGAGCGACGTGCTGCGCCATGGCAGGGCCTCCTCTGGGAGTTCGCGTCCCATCTCGGTGGTGCACAGGACGACGGCCCCGGGTCTGACTCGCGATGCGCCCCGTCGAGGAGGCATCGTCCACAGTGGCGCGACCGTGCCGGATTCTCACCGGCTTCCGTGATCCCGTCGTCGTATCATCACGACAGTACCGTGTGTCGTATGCAGGGCCAATAGCGCGTCAGCAGGGGTGATCCCGGGCACCGTTGGGCGGTGACCCGGCTCACCGCCCCCGGTCACCGGCACGCAACGGCCTGGACACGGTGGTACGTCCGGGATCTCGGCGTCCCTGCGTCAGGAGGCCGGCAGCAGCGGGCGCAGCGGAGTCGCGGTCAGCAGGCGCACCAGCGTGTCCGTCCGGCGCCGCACCAGGGTCATGAGGCCGTGTGCGACGAGTCCGCCGACGAGGATTCCCGCGACCACGTCGTGCGGATAGTGCACGCCGACCCAGACCCGGGACGCGCCCATCGCCAGTGCGGCCGCGACCGCGACCGCGCCCAGTCCGCGCGAGACGGACAGCAGGGCCACGGCGCACGCGGCGGCGATCACCGTGTGGTTGCTGGGGAACGACCAGTCACCGGGTGCCGGACACGTCTCCAGTGTGCGCACGTGCAGCGTCAGGCACGGCCGGCTCTCGCGCACCAGCAGCTTCAGCAGGGAGTCCACGCCGTAGGCCAGCACCGTGACCACCGGCACGGCCAGGGCCGTCACCGTCCGCTCGGCTCCCGCGCGCCGGGCCCGCCACCAGCCGACGACCATCAGGACGGCGAACAGGGCGAGTCCGTACGTCGACCACGCCGACACCGCAGTGTCCAGCCATCCGGGTGAGCGTCCCGCGAGACCGACCACGTCGCGGTAGACGGAGCCGTCCATCGACGCACCGCCGAAGCCGGTGATCATCGGCCGGTCCCCGTCCCGGCGGTGCGCCCGCGGCCACGGCCGCGGAACGGCTCGACGGCGAGCTGTGACGGAAGATCCGTCGGTGTGGTCACAGACATCGTCACAGATGTGGTCATCGGCGTGAGCCCTTCCCTTCGCGCCCTGTGGACGGCCGCAGCGCGAGGCGGCCACAGCGGTCGACTACAAACCTGTAGTCGGTCTACGACACTGTAGACGATCAGGGAGGGCAAGGCGTTCCCGTGACGGGCGCACGGGCGTACAGGCGCACGGGCGCACGGGCGCACGGGCGCACGGGCGCACGGGCGCACGGGCGCACAGACGCATGGGCGTCCTCAGAGCGCCGAGCGTCGCGCGAGCAGGAGGAGGACCAGCAGGCCGGGGGCCATCGGCAGCCATGCGGTGAGCAGGCGGTAGCCGAGGACGGCCGAGATCGCCGCCTGGCCCGGCGCCCCGTCCGCGGTGAGCGCCAGGGCGAGCGCGGCGTCCAGGGAACCGAGACCGCCCGGCGTGGGCAGCAGCACCGCCGCGCCGCTGGCGACGAGGTACGCCATGACCACACGGCCCGTGGACAGCCCGAGGCCTAGCGCGTGCACGACGGCGACGACCACCCCGGCGTGCAGCAGCGCGAACGCGGCCGAGCCGCCCCACAGCGCCCAGGCCCGCGCCCGGCACCGGTGCACCGCCCGCACCTCGGCGAGGGCGCGGCCCGCGGCGCGCCGCAGCCGTGGGCTCGCCGCGACGGCCACCACCACGGTCCCGGCCGCCACCGGCAGCAGCAGCACCAGCCCCTGCGGCACCCGGGCCGGCACCCGTACGGTGTCGGGCGAGGTCAGCAGCAGGGTCAGGCCCAGTAGGCAGCGGACCAGCCCGCCGGCCGCCGCCTTCACCGCGAGCGCGGTCGCCGAACGGGCCGTGGACAGTCCGCACCGGGTCAGGAAGCGCAGGTTGACCAGCGTCGCCCCGGCCCCGGCCGGCAGGAGATGGTTGGCGGCGGACGCGGCGAACTGTGCGGCCACGAGCCGTCGCCGCGGCAGCCGTTCGGCGACCGCGCCCTGCTGGACGACGGCCGCGCACACCCAGGTCGACACGGCGGCGACGCAGGCCAGCAGCAGCCACGCGCGGTCGGCGGCGGCGAGCCGGTCCGCCCCGCTGTCGAGGACTTCCCGGTGCGAGACGAGGAACCCGCAGGCGGCCAGGAGTACCGCGAGCGTGACCCCCAGCTGCCAGTACCGGCGTCGGCCCGCGGCCACCGGCAGGTCGGTCGCGGTCACGCCGGTCCTCGCGCGCTCCGGACGAAGGGTGAGCCGTCGGCCATCGTGCACCTCTCGTCGTAACGCGCCACGGGATCGACTCCCCTACGGTCCGTAGGGTCGCACCGCACCCTACATTTTGTAGGGTTAAAGGCAGGTGAGAAGATATCCGCGCGTCTCGGTAAGGTGGCCGACATGGCTGGCACCGGCCCACACAAGAGACCCGGACGGCGCAGCGCGGGCGAGTTGGAGGGCGCGGTCCTGGCGGCGCTGTGGGCGGCGGAACGGCCCCGGACCCCGGCCGAGATCCAGGCGGAGCTCGGCGGCGACCTCGCGTACAACACCGTCCACACCATCCTCAAGCGCCTGTACGACAAGGGACTCGTACTGCGGGACGCCGACGGGCGGCGCGGCGCCTACCGGCCCACGCGCGACGCGGCCGAGCTGACCGCCGCGGCGATGCGCGACGCCCTCGACCGCGGCCCGGACCCGATCGCCGCTCTCCAGCACTTCGTGACCGGGCTGAGCCCGGACGAGGAACAGGTACTGCGGGAACTGCTCGGGGAGAGCTCCCCCTGAGCTCCCGTCCGAACGCCTCCTGAGCTCCTCCTGAGTCCCCCTGCGCGGGGCCGGAGCCGTACGCGGACCGCCGTTCAGGATGCGTTCAGGATCCGGGTGCCAGGGTGCGGATCATGACCGCAGAGCACATCCTCGACGACCGGCCCCGCATACCCCCCGTACACCGGATGGCGAACAAGGTGCCGGAGGTGACCGTCTACTTCTGGATCATCAAGGTGCTGACCACCGGCATGGGGGAGACTGCGTCGGACCTCCTCGCGCGGCTGCTCGGCCCGGTCCCCGCGGTCGCGCTCGGCGGGCTCGCCCTGGTGGCTTCCCTCGCCGTGCAGTTCGCGCTTCGCCGGTACGTCGCCTGGGCGTACTGGACGGCCGTCGTCATGGTCAGCGTGTTCGGCACCATGGCCGCCGACGTGCTGCACGTCGGCCTCGGCGTGCCGTACGCGGTCTCGACCCCCGCCTTCCTCGCCGTGCTGGCCATGGTCTTCGTCCTCTGGTACGCGAGTGAGCGGACGCTGTCGATCCACAGCATCGGCACCCGCCGTCGCGAGGCGTTCTACTGGGCGGCCGTGCTCGCCACCTTCGCCCTCGGCACCGCCGCGGGTGACCTCACCGCGACCACCGGCTTCGGCTACCTGGGCTCGGTCGTCCTCTTCACGGCCGCGATCTGCGTGCCCGCTCTGGCCCATCGCTTCGGCGCCCTGGGCGCGGTGGCCGCGTTCTGGACGGCGTACGTCGTCACCCGGCCCCTCGGTGCCTCCCTCGCCGACTGGATGGCGCTCGGCCGTACCCGCGGCGGCCTCGGGCTCGGGCTGGCGCCGGTCACCCTCGCCTGGACGGTCGCGATCATCGGGTTCGTCGGCTACCTCGCCGTCACCCGGCGCGACACGGACGCCGCGCCGGGTTCGTCCCGCGCCTTCTGATCGCGCCGCCCGCGGCCGGCTCACCATCGGTCGATGAGCAGCAGCAGAAGCACGACGGCCGCGCAGCTCACGGCGAGGAAGCAGATCAGCCACCGGTCGTCGGACGAGTCCGCCCGGTGTCCGTCACCGGTGGTCGTACGACGCGCCACGACCGGAGCGGGCGGCCCGGGCGACTGATGGGCGGCCTCCCGCGACGCCTCGCCCGGGGCCTTGCGCAGGTGCCGGACCAGTTCGTACCAGACCTGGTCCGGCAGCTTCGGCATGCCGTGGACCGGGGAGTCGAGCAGCAGTTCCAGGAAGCGGTGCTCCACCGGGCCGCCCTGTTCGCACAGCCGGCGGAACAGGAGCACCAGGCCGTCCTGGATGCCCCGGTGTCCGGCGTACGGGAGGACGGCCCAGTGGAGCAGCCAGACGGCTGTCTCCGCCGTGAGGTGGTCCTCGTGTTCGCCCGGTTCCCCGGCGGCGGCGGTACGGCGGTGGCGCAGGAACAGCTTGTGCTTCAGCAGGCGGCGGCAGACCCGGTCCGCCTCCCGCAGGGTGCGCCGGCCCGCCTTGGCCGCCAGCGCGGCGAGCATGCGGTCGGCCTCCTCCCGCGGGACGTCCTGCTTGGCGAGGCGTTCGAGCAGTTCGCTGTCGGGCGTCCGGTCGAGGCCCCCCGACGACGAAGTCCGCGATTCGTGCCGCCGACGGCCGAGGCCGAGCCTGCGCGCCAGGCGCATACCCCTTGTCGGCAGTTCGGGCAGCGCCCAGTGGTACCCGGTCGGCCAGGGCGGCCGCCCGTCCGGCGACTGCGCCGGGGCCTGTTCCGGGGCCTGTTCCGGGGTCGCCTGCCGCGGTCCCTCCGCCCGTACCGGACCGTCGGACCGCGGGTGCGGCTGGGTGTGCGGCTGCTGCCGGGTGTACGACTGCTGCCAACTGTGCGGGGGGCGGGTGGCATCCGTCGCCGGGCGGGCGGACGGCACCGGCCGGGACGACGACGGTGCCGTGGCGGACGTCGGCTCCTGAGCGGGCGTGGACCGGGTACGGCCCGTCGCGGGCGCGGAGTGCGGCTGGAGGCGCGGCCGTCGCTCACGCTGATGCCCGTACAGCTGGTCCCGGTACGGTCCTGCGTCCGCACCGGAACCGGATACGTCGTCGGGCCCGGTATATCCGTCGGTCCCGTGGGCCGGGCCGGGGCCGCCGGTGGTCCCCGTGTCCGGCCGCCGTGCCCCCGGGAACGTGGGGTGGTGGGCACCGGCGTACGGATCGGCGGGATCCGGCGACCGGACCGCCGCCGTGCCGGTCCCCCGCCCGACCGGCCCGCCCACCCGACCGCCGACCGGGCCGTAAGCCTGGCCGACCGGCCCGTGCACGGCCTTCGCGGCCGGATCGCGAACGGAGTCCGGACCGCGAACGGGCTCGGGTCCGGGACCGGGTCCGGGATCAGGTCGGGGATCGGGTCCGGGATCGGGCTCGGGTCCGCGAACGGTCTCCGGTCCGCGAACGGTCTCCGGTCCGGGGCCGGCTCCCGGGCCAGGACCGGACTCGGCGCCAGAACCGGGTTCGACGCCAGAGCCGGGTTCGAGATCGGGTTCGAGTCCGGGTCCGGGTCGGGGTTCTTGGATCGGCTCCCCGACCGGTCCTTGAACGGTCTCCGACCGGGCGCCCTGGAACCTGTCCGCCCCTGGCCCGTGAACGGGCTCCGCCCAGGGGCCCTGGACCGGCTCGGTCAGCCCGGTCTGCTCCGTCAGCGCGGCCGGAGGCGCACTCGTGGGCGCGGGCCCCGGCATGGGCGTAGGTGTAGGCGAGGGCGCGCTCGTGAGCGTAGTCGGCTGGTGCCGCGGGCCGCGGGCCGTCCCGAGCAACCGGCCCAGCGCGAGCAGTCGTTCGGGCGCCGGAAGCCCGTCCTCCAGGGGCACCTGCTTGAACAGCGCCCGCAGGTCCGTCGGGTAGTCCGGGTCCGACACGAACAGTCGGACCAGCTCCCTCGCGACCGCGTCGGCCTCGTCCCGCGGTGCGTTTCCGAGCGTGATCCGCTCCACCCGCGCGTCCTCGGTCGCCGACCTGCGCCAGGCCGGCACACCCACCACGCGCAGCCCATGGGTGTCGGAGGTGTCGCAGGTCGCGTACGTCCAGTAGTCCTGTCCGAGCCAGTCGCCGAAGATGCCGCACAGCCCCCAGACGAGCAGCGGTGTCTCGTTCGCGCCGGTCGCCGAGAAGTCCGGGATCCGGACCGACATCAAGCGCTCCGGGGTGCGCAGCAGTTGGGCCGTCACCACGGTGAGCGGTCGCGCCACCGTGCCCACCCGCGTGCTGAACCGCCGCCACTCCCGCTCCGCCGTCTCGTCGAACGCGCCGGGTGCGACCTGACGCAGCCCGCGAAGGTCGGCACCGGTCAAACCCGCGGCCGGCACGGGGAGTTCACTGAGCGTCAGACAGAACCGGGGCTTGAGGACAGTGCGCCCGCCGACCAGGGCGTGGGATTCCGTACTGGTGCGGCCGTGAGCGTCGAGGCCGCTCCTGCGGTTGACGACGACCACGTCACCGCTCCTGCTCAGCTGGCGGACCTGGCTCGGCCGCTCGCTCCCCTCCACCCGCAGCAGCGGCGCCAGTTCCTCTCTCAGCTCCTCGGCGCGCTCCCCCGCACACGAGTACGCCACCGCGGTGATACCGGTACCGTTGCGGTCCCGGTTGCCCTCCCAGCGGAAGACGATCTGGTCGAGCCACTCTTCACTGCGCTGGTCCACGTCAGCTCACATCCCCATCGTGGACGGCCGGTGCGCCGGGTCCTCGGTCAGCAGTCCGCACATGGCGAGGATCGACAGCAGCGGGCCCAGCACCCGCCGGGAGCGCACCCCGTGCGGGAAGCGGCCGTTGGTGGGCTGGCCCCCGGTCGCGGAGGCGAAGTGCAGGGTGCAGCGCAGGGCGCTGTCGAACGGCCGCAGCCAGGCGGGCGCGGCATGATGGCGCAGGAACGCGTACACGTCGCGGCTCTCCTCCCGCACCGCCCGCGGGTCGAAGGGGGCCGTGGACGGCCGGCCGAGCCAGCGGTCCACCGGGGGTTCGAAGCGCAGCAGGTCCGCCTTGCCGACCACCAGGGCCGTCGCCACGTCGAGGTAGGCCCCCTGCCGGGGCAGCCGGTCGAGCACGGTCTCGAACGCGGGGTCGCTCCGGCTGACGCGCAGGCGGTACCGCTCGCGCGGCTCGTCGAGCTGGGGCAGGCCGCAGGCGAGCAGCGGGTCGACGACGAAGACCAGGGCGTCGACGCCCACCAGGAAGCGCAGCAGCGCGTCCGTGCGGACCAGGTCCTCGCCGCCGAGGTCGAAGAAGGCCACCGGCCGCACCTGGCCGTCCGCTCCGGTGAGCAGCAGCGCCTCGACGAACTCGGCGAACGGCGTCTGCCCGGTGGCCTCCAGCTGCTCGCCCGCGCGCAGCGGTGCCACCCGCTCCTTGAGGAACACCGAGTGGTCGGCGGGGTTCACCGACTGCCACCGCACCCCGAAGGGCGCCAGGCAGCCGTCGGTGATCTCGGCGACCATCTGGGTCAGCAGATGGCTCTTTCCGGTGCCCGACGTGCCGACCATGGCGACGGTCAGCGGACGGCCGTGGGTCAGATAGGGCACGGGGATGTAGTGGTGGCTGACGCCCACGGTGTTCCGGCACAGCTGGAAGGCCCCGCGCAGGACGTCGGCGCGGCGCAGCGGGTTGCTGAGGCCGCTGGTGTCGAGGCGTTCGTACTGCGACTTCTCGTTGCGCACGTGCAGGGCCCGCTCGTCGTAGACGACGATCTCCAGGCAGTACGGGCAGAAGATCTGCCCGGGTTCGAGCCGTACCGAGGGTGCCGTCGTGACGCTCACCGGCGTCCCCTTCCGTTTCTGCCGCGCTCACGATCGGTGCCGCCGCCCAGCCAGCCGCGCAGCCAGCCCCGTTCCTGGTCCGACGGCTTCGGGGTGTCCCGCGGTCCCCCGTCCGGGGGTCCGCCGTACCCGTCCGCGACGCTCGCGCCCGGATCGTCCGGACCGCCCGGACCACCCGGACCGCCCTGGACGTCGGCACCGGTGGGTCCGAGGTACTCGATGTGCTGCATCTGCTCGATGTGCTGCATGTGATCGGCGTGTGCGTCGATGCCGACGGCCTCGCGCTTGCGGGCGAGCCTGTCGTCGAACTCCCTGCGGTACGGCTCCAGCGGGTCGGGACCGGCCATGAGAACGGTCGCCGGGTCCGGGTCCGGCACCAGCAGGCCGAGCAGCCGGGCGGGGGTCGGACGGTCCTCGGCCCGGGGGGCGAACGCGTCGCCGACGCTCTGGGCCAGTGACCGGTAGGCGTCGAGGTCGGCGGGCGGCCCGTCCGGACGGCCCTGACGACCCGCCACGAGCTGGTACATCAGCTGGGCCGTGCTCCACAGCGCGTCCCGCGCGTCGGCCTCGCCGACCCCGGCCCGCTGTTCGGGCGACGCGTACGGCGCGGCGCCCCAGGGTGTCCTCGGGGCACCGATCCGCGCCGTCGCGCCCAGGTCCCACAGCTGCGCCCGTTCGCCGTCCCAGCGGACGGCCGCGGGCACGATGCCCCGGTGGACCAGTCCGAGGCCCTCCAGCAGACGGACCGCGAGCACCAGATCGCGCTCGATGATCCGCTGGTCGGTGGTGGAGATGCCGTGGGTGAGGCCGGTGGCCGGCTCGCCCCGGGGGGTGGCGTAGATCAGGAACGGTTCGGCCGCGTCCATGTCGTAGCCGACCGGGACCGGGAACAGCCCCTGGTACGGGCTCCCGAGGAAGGCGCGGTGGACCGTCAGGGCCGCGCCGACCTCGGCCTCCAGCGCCTGGTACTCGTGCGGGTCGCGGACGTCGGCGGACGGCAGTCTCACCTGTACGCCCTTCCACGCGTCGCCGAGCAGCAGCTCCCGGGCCAGCAGGGGCGGGCGGACGACCCTGCTGAGCTCGGGTCCGAAGCGGGCGGGAGCGCGGTGGCGCAGGCCGCCCGGGGTGGTGAAGGACAGGTCGGGCGGCATCTCGGTGGCGTCGGCCCGCGGGCCGAGGTCCGTACGCTCGCTCACTCGCCCCCCTCGTCGCCGTGGCGATCCCGGGCGCCGTCGCCGTAGCGGTCCCGGGCGCCGTCGCCGTGGCGATCCCGGGCACCATCGCCGTAGCGGTCCCGGGCGCCGTCGCCGTTGCGGTCCCGGGCGCCGTCGCCGTTGCGGTCCCGGGCCGGGGAACGGTCGTCGGCCCATTCGCGCAGGCGGACCGGCCGCACCACGCCGGTCCGCAGCGGAACCAGCTTCAGCAGTCCGGCGTAGCGCCCGGTGGAGGTCCACACCGAGCGGCTGCGCATCCCGGGCGCCGTCGTCCCGGGGGTCCGGCCCTCCGGCCCGGCGCCCTCGCCCGCCCCGGCGCGGCCCTCCGTGCCGCTCCAGACCGCCTGGGGCGCGAACCTGATCCACTCCACGCTGGTGGGATCCTTGCTGAGCAGCGGTGTCTGACGCGGTGACGCGAGATCGACGATGCGCCGGCCCTGCGGGTCCGGTTCGATGGCGTCGGCCACCCGCTGGTGCCCGATGCCGAGCAGGCCCTCGGCGTTGCCCCGGCGCTCCACCGACCTGGCGTACGGCGGTGGCGAGACGACCCCCTGGGTGAACAGATGCCGGCGGGTCACCTCCAGCATGAGGCGCATCCGCTCCTCGACCCGGCTGAGCGCGGGCCCCGCGGCCTGTCCCCGCGCCACGGCGCCCCAGTAGGGGTCGAGGGCGCCGACCAGGGTGTCGGTGAGGTCGCCGACCAGGGTGTCCACGAGCCTGGGTCCGCCTTCGCCCGCCTCCCGGTCCAGCCAGCGCGGGCCGTCGCCGGACGCCCGGTCCGTCCGCGGGGCGTGCGGACCGTAGCCGTCCGCGCCGTCCGGCCCGAAGGACGGCGACCCGTCGCCGGTGCCGCCGGACGTTACAGGCCGGGCGGGGGGATCCGGCTCCGGCATCCAGCCGGGCCGGGCGAAGCCGCCGTCGGGGTCCGCGGACCGGCCGGGGTCCCGGCCGTCGGAGCCGGGGGCCGCACGGAGCGGGTCCTGCC
>NZ_JBEOWS010000333.1:0-10563 GCF_040296125.1 Streptomyces sp. NPDC002265
AAGCTCCCCTTGGGAACGCCCGCTGCCTTGCAGATCTCGGCGACGCCCAGGGCTGAGTAGCCCCGCTGCTCGAAAAGTGCGTGAGCAGCAGAAAGTATCTTGTCCTTGGCGTCGCTCGTCCGGCCCATACCAGAAGTATACGACCGATCAACTATCTCGCGGTGATTCCCCGCGCTGCCCCGGCCCGATGTCAGCTGAACCGAGGGTTGTCGATGTCGATGGAGACCATGGTCTGTGCCAGGATCGGGCGGTTGTGTGCATCGCTTCGGTAGGCCCGGCGTTTGGTGGGCAAGCGGATCCCGTCCGCGTCCACGATGTCGTAGACGTACTGTGCCGCGGCGAACCCGCCTGCGATGTCGACGTGATAGTCGTGCCGGCGCAGGAGATGGTCGGGGCCGAAGTAGAAGTCCTGTTGCGTGCTGTGGCTGGCGATGCCGGGAGGGAACGTGGCGCGCAGTCCGCGCCAGAGTTCGTCTTCCTCCCGCCATGATTCGATCTCGACGACGGTGAAGCCGGGCATCGCCAGCAGGAAGGGCGTAGTGAGATACGTCCATAGCGCGTACCCATTGAAGTAGGCGCGGTCCAGTGGGTCCCATGGGGTGTTGAGGTCGTGCCCTGCGAACGACGTGCGCGGTTCGTTCCGTTCGGCCACGACGCGGCCGTCGTCCTTTTTGATGCTGACGTGGTCGGCCGTGAAGTCGGTCTTCTGGTCGGGGGCGCCGAACGGCATCACGGAGGCGTGCTGTTCGTGCAGCCGGACGGTCATCTCCCGGGGGGTGGGGTCCTGCGGAATCCCCTTGATGGCGAACAGGTCGCCACCGCTGACGATGGTGGAGCGGACCGTGGTGAGTGCGTTCCAGCGGTCGAGGCCACCATGGGCGTCGAGGACCTGTGCGAGCAACGCGTTCATGGCGGTCTCCTGCTCGGTGGTGTCAGGCTGCGGTGGCCGAAGGGGCACCGATTGGGCGTCCCGGCTTCGGTGACGCAGCCGCGGCCGGGCGGGCCGCGGTGACCTCATCGGCTGGGCGGCGCTTTCATCGTTCAGAATCCGTCTGTGAACTTCGGCCGACTCGCGGAGCCGATGGTCCGTATGGCCGTACGGGCGCCCGTACGGCCATAGCTGTCGCGGATGTGCTGGTCGGTCGTCTCGAGGTAGGCCCGTACGAGGTCGTCCTTGCCGTCGAAGTGCCGGTAGAAGGTGCCCCTTGCGACATCGGCCTCGGCCATGACACGGTCCACCCCGACGCTGCGGATGCCTTCGCTGTAGAAGAGCCGGCTCGCGGTGGCCAGCAGACGGTCGCGTGCCGCGGAGCGGCGGACGGGGGCGGATGCTTCCGGTGTCTTCGACGTGCCGCCCTGAATAGAACGATCTGTCTCTTTTTGGTGTGGCGTGGCGTGCAGGGTGCGATGTGCGGGGTGGGCGCGGTCGAGGGCTGGGCCGGGTACGTCATCGGGGGTGTGTGGTTGCGCCTTGTTGTTCGACGGAGACTTGGAGCGCGGCCGCCCGCCACGCTCGGCTTCCCCGTCCAGGGTCCTGGCGGCGCCGGGCTCCATCTGCAAGCCGACCTTGCCGCGGAACGCCTCGCCGTGCTGGTCGACAGCAAGATCAAGACGGTGTGAACTGCCTCCGTCGAGTTCCTGCCGTCGTCACTCGACGTAGACGGTCGAACACTCTCTTTGTTGGGGCATTCTCGCAAAATGCGCGAATATAGCTGAAAAGGATGTTTTTCCCTGCGTCAGGGAGCCGCAGATGGACGCCTTGGAGGAACTTCATCGAAGCGCTTGCCCGTCGGTTCTTGTGACGCTGGACGGTGCCGTGCGCGACATCAACGCTGCCATGGCGACGGCGCTGGGCAGACCGGCGGAGCAGTGTCTGGGGCGTGACTTCGGTGATCTGTGGCCTGCGAGCCAACGGATGTCGGCCGAAAATCTGGTGGCCAACGCCGCCAGGGCGGATGCGGTCGCGATGCGGGAACTGGAGTTTCCCGGGCGGGACGGAGTCCCTATGGCCTGTCTGCTCGAGGCGCGACAAGTGAAGGGCGCCGTCGGTTCCGAGGAACTGACGTGGGTGCGCGCCCTGGATGCACGAAACGACCTGGCCAGCCTGCTGATTCCGTTCCGGCTGGCCACCGCGGCCGCCGGCCTGGGCCTGTGGATGTATTCACCCGGGAAGGACCAGCTGGAGTGGCTCGGTGGGCTGCCCAGCCTGGTCGCGCTCATCCCGGATCCGGTTGCGCCGATGTCCAGAGTGATGCCTGCAGTGCACTCCGACGACAGGGAAGCCTTCTGGCAGCTCCTGCACTCGTCCTCCTTCCAGCAGTCCCCCTGGTTGAGGCTGCGCTACCACACCTTGCACGGAGGCTGGCGTCGGTTGGCCGTTCAAGTGCGTCGGCTCCAGCTGGGGTTCGGCGGCCCCGAACGGACCTTCGTGGTGGTCCGCGACGACACCACGCAGGAGAAGCGCAATCAGAAGGCCCACGCCGCGCTGACTGCCGAGCGGCAGCGTGCAAAGGACACCGCCGAGTTCTCCGCCGCCTTGATCACCGCAGCCAGGGAGCAGGAACTGCAGCAGGTGGTCCTCACCCGGCTCGCCGCGACCTTCGGTGCCGGCGGCGCCCTGCTCGCACTCGTCGACGACAGCCGCCTGCGCATCTCCACCGACGCCAGAATAGCGATGCACGAGGTCCAGGCCCTGCACGGCCTGCGGCTGGACCACCCGACCCCGCTGTCGGAGGCGATCCGTACCGGAAAGCCGCAGTTCATCACCGACCGCGCGGACTTCGTCCGCCGCTGGCCGCAAGCCCCACTCCTGCGGTTGCTCCGGCTCGGCTCGGACTACGCCATCTCGATCACCCCCCTCGGCGAGCCCGGCGATCAGCCACTCGGGGCCTGGGCGATGCTGTACCGCCGCGGACACCTGCCGCCCCTGGACGAGCGGATCCTCGTGAGCACGCTGGCCGACCTGGCGGGCCAGGCACTCAAGCGGATCAGGCTGCAACAGGCACACGTCGAGCTGGCCACGGCGCTGCAGCAGACCATGCTCCCCGCGCTGCCGGAGCACCTCCCGGGCCTGGAGGTCGCCGCCCGTTACCGCCCCAGTCGGGTCGGGCTGGACATCGGCGGAGACTGGTACGACGCCTTCATGATGCCCGACGGCGCGATCGCGCTGGAGATCGGCGACGTACAGGGGCACGACGCCGATGCCGCCGCCTTCATGGGACAGGTCCGCGTGTCGCTGCGCGCGATCGCCGCTCAGGAACCGGATCCCGGCAGCGTGCTGACCCGCGCCAACGAGCTGCTCGTCACGACCTCCCCCGCACGATTCGCCAGCTGCACCATGCTGCACATCGACCCGCACGACGGACGGGTGACCGGCACCAGTGCCGGCCATGTGCCGCTGCTGTATGCGCACGGAGACGGCAGCCACGAGGTCCGCGAGCTGCCGGGCGGGCCGGTCCTGGGCGTCCTGTCCGGCACCGAGTACCGCGAGGCGATCTTCACCCTGGAAGACGACAGCGCGCTGGTCATGGTCACCGACGGTGTGGTCGAAGGGCCGGGCCTGACGCTGGAAGCCGGACTGGAACGAGCCGGAAGACTGGCCGCCCGAGCCGTCCACGACGGACTGAACGCCGAACAGACCGCTGATCGCATCCTCGACGCCGCGTTCGCGGTCGACCACCTCGACGACGTCGCCGTGCTGGTCATTCGACGCGCATGACGAGGCGGCGGCCGCCACGGCCTCTCCCAGGGCCTGCGGAGTTCGACGTTCGCGTCCGCCTTCGATGCGGCTCTCGGATTCCAGCCGTGTGTCAGCCGCAGGCCTGTTCACCACGTAACTCATCGTCGGTGAGCTCGTCACCAACGCCATCCGCTACGGCTCCCCGCCGATCCGGCTGCGCATGATCCGTCACGATGCGCTCACCTGCGAAGTGAGCGACGCCGGCAGTACCTCGTCGCGCCTGCGCCATGCGAGGACCACCGACGAAGGCGGACACGGCCTGTTCCTGGTCGTCCAGGCGTCCCGGTGCCGGGGCTACCGGTACACCGGCTCGGGGAAGTCGATCCGATCGGATCAGGACCTCACCTGAGCCGGACGCCGCGCCCTCAGACCCACGGCGCGGTCCGGCTCAGGCGACCGCGGCCAGGGTGTCCGCGAGACGGCGCCGCGCCGCGCGCGCCGCGGGCAGCGCCGCGAGAGCGGCCGCACCCAGCACGGTGGCGGCGCCCAGAAGTACCAGCAACGCGAGGGGCGGACTCTGGGCGATGCCCGCCCCGATACCGCTCGAGACGCCCTGACGGTCGATCAGCCAGAGCGCGAGCGGCACGCCTGCGCCGGCCGCGGCCAGGAAGGCGGCCAGCGCCGTGCAGCCCGTGGCCGTCATGGTGATCGCGGTGATCTGGCGCGGGGACAGGCCGATGGCCTTCAGGGCCAGCAGGTCGCGCTCGCTCTCGCGGATGGTGCCGCCGATCGCCGTGAGCAGCTCCACCAGTCCGATCAGGGCCAGGACGAGGACGAGGCCGATCACGACCCCGCGCAGCGGCGCGAGGGCGTCGGCCGGGTTGGTGGCCGCGTGCACGTCCAGCTGGTCGTGCCCGGCGGCGGTCAGACGCGCGGCGACGGTGTGCGGGTCCGCGCCGGGCCGCAGGCGGAGCTGGTAGAGGGCCGGGGCGACGCGGGGGTCGTTCTCGCGGAGGGTGTCGAGCGAGGTGGAGATGACGCGGCCCGCGTTCTCGGGTTCGATGCCGCGGCCCACGATGTGCAGGATCTGGGGCTGGTCGCCGACGGTCATGCGGACCCAGTCGCCGACCCGCACGTTCAGCAGGTCGAGCAGGCCCTGGCCGGCCACGGCCTCGTCGCTGGCGCGGGGGGAGCGGCCCTCGGCGACGGCGAAGGGGTAGGGGGAACGGGCGGTGCCGAAGCCGCGCAGGGCGATCGTGGCCGTCTGCCCCGGGACCAGCGCGGCCACCTCCACGCCCGGGTAGACGGCGGCGACCTGCGGATCGCGGCGCAGCAGGTCGCGCACGTCCGCATCGTCCAGTCCCTGACGGGTGTGGACGGTCAGAGCGGCCGGGACACCGATCTTCTGCGGCTCCCGGTGGAAGCGGTCGAGCGTGCTCCACGCGCTCAGAGCCACGACGATCAGCACCAGGGGCAGCGCGAGACGCGCCACCGTGGTCAGGGACCGTACGGGACGTGCGACGGCCGCATGCCAGCCCAGCACCAGGCCGGCCGGCACGCCGGCGTCGACGGCGCGCCGCATCACCGCGGACAGCGCTCCCCGGGAGCGGGCCGGGGCCGGCAGCGACCGCACGGCCCGGCGCGCGGCGGCCACTGTGCGGTGATGCGCCGCCGGGCGCGCCGCCTGCAAGGGGATCGAGCGCGCCGTCGGTGCCGGCCGGGTGCCCGGCACCGGCGGCACCCGGCCCGCCCGCCACGCCGCCAGTCCCGTCGTCGCCGCGATGAACAGCACGGCTCCTGCCGGGATGGCGAACTGCGCGACCGTATGGCCGGGCAGGATGCGCCACATGCGCACGGCGTCCCCCAGGCGGCCCGGGACACGGCCGCCCAGGGTCTCGGTCACGGCCGCCGCGGCCAGCGCGCCGAAGAGGGCGTAGGCGATGTGCTGGCAGAGGAACACGCGGACGACCTGGCCGGGCGTGAACCCGATGGCCTTGAGGACGGAGATGTCCCGCAGGTGGCCGCGGATGCGGGTGGCGATCGCCCCGTGCACGGCGAAGCCCGCCGCGACCAGCGCCCCCAGGCCGAACAGGCCAAGCACCTGACCGAGGAGCCGGTTGTCGCCCTGCGCCTCGGCGCGCGCCTGCTGCCAGGTGGAGACCTCGCCGATGGCACCGGCGCCCAGCAGGGTGACGGCGCGCTGGACGGCGTAGTCGGTGTCCGAGGGGTCGGCCAGCCGCAGTCCGACCACCTGGCCCGTGGGGTGCGCCACGGTGGTGGGCATGGCCCAGACCAGGCCGGGCTGCTCGCCGGGGCGGTAGCGGTTCTCGGGGCTGTCGGCGACCCCGACGACCGTGACCCTTCCGGTGTCGCCGGGCAGCGTGAGCGTGTCACCGGGACCCGCGAGCAGGGCCCGGGCCAGGCTGCTCTCCAGGACTACTCCGCGGGGGGTGCCGGGGGCGAGCCAGCGACCCGAGGTCAGGAGAGGTCTTCCGACGCGGGGGAGGTCGGGGGTGGCCCGCAGTTCCACGGAGGCGCGGGTGCCACGGGCGGAGAGCGTCGTCGCGGAGGTCGCGTAGGGGCCGGCCACCGCCTCGACCCCTTCCACGCCGGTCAACTCGCCGAGGTCGGTGGAGGAGCCGGTGTGGAGCCAGACGTGAGCCCCGTGGGCCTGGGTGAACGTGCGCTGCCAGGGGTTGGTGGCGTAGCCGAAGAGCGCGGTGGCCAGCAGCAGCGACATGACGATGCCGGCGGTGGCGAGCACCAGGAAGAGTGCTTCCCCGCGGTGGGTGCGCAGATCGGAGTGTGCCCAGCGCAAGGTGGCGCGCATGAGATCCATCCCTTTCGGGGGTTGTCGTACGTCCGCGGGCCGGCGCGTCAGTCGGAGAGCTTGAGGACTCCCGACGCCCCGGGCCGGCGCGAGGGCGTGCTGTCCAGCTCGGCGTCGTCGGCGATGCGTCCGTCGAAGAAGCTGATCACCCGGTCCGCGGCGCTGGCCAGCCGGGCGTCGTGGGTGACCAGGACGATGGTCTGTCCTCGCTGGTGGAAGCGGGACAGCAGCCGCATCACCTCGCGGGTGCCTTTGCTGTCGAGGCTGCCGGCGGGTTCGTCGGCGAGCAGCAGCGGGGGATGGTTGACCAGGGCCCGGGCCAGCGCGACGCGCTGCTGCTCGCCGCCGGACAGCTCGCCCGGCAGGCTGCGTTCCTTGCCCGCGATGCCCAACTCGGCCAGCAGTTCCTCCCGTTCGGCGCGTGCCCGCTTGGGGGAGACGCCGGCGAGGAGGGCGGGGAGTTCCACGTTGTCGGCGACCGACAGGTTGGAGACCAGGTTGAAGAACTGGAAGACGATGCCGATGCGCCTGCGGCGCTCGACCGCCCAGCGGGCCTCGCGCCAGGTGTCGGTGCACTCGCCGTCCAGCCAGAGTGATCCGCTGTCGGGCTGCTGCAGTCCGCCCAGCAGGTGCAGCAGGGTGGACTTCCCGGCCCCGGACGGTCCGGTGACGGCGACGAACTCGCCGTGGCGGACGCTCAGGTCGACGCCGCGGACGGCGTGGGCCGGGCCGCTCTCGCCGTAGTGCGTGCGTATCAGTCCCTCTGCGCGCAGCACGGGAGCGGGGCTGTCGCTCACTCCGGCTCCTCCAGCTCTTCCTGGCACCGTTCCAGCCAGTCGAGGTCGGCCTGGAGGTGCAGCATCGCGCCCTCGATCAGGAGGTGGGCGATGCGGTTGTCGCGGTCTTCGACGGTGGCCAGTTTGGACAGGTTGCGCATGGAGTTGAGGTACTGGCGCCGTTGTTTGTTGATGAGGGCGATCCGGTCTGCGAGGCCGGTCCCCGGGGCCAGCGCCAACTTCATGAAGAAGTCGTCGCGCACCCTCGGCTCGTCCTCGGGCCGTTCGAACCAGGCGCGCAGCTCTTCCTGCCCGGACTCGGTGAGGCGGTAGACCTTCTTGTTGGGCCGGCTGGACTGTTCGATGTCCTCGCCCTCGATGAGTCCCTGCTTCTCGAGGCGCCCGAGGGTCACGTAGATCTGGCCGACGTTCGGCTGAGGGTACGCGGAGCCCAGCAGTTGCTCAAGGCCCTGCTTCAGTTCGTAGCCGTGGGCAGGACCGCGGGCCAGAAGGGCAAGGAGGTGCTGACGCACTACCGCCGTCCTCCTGTCCTCGTAGAGTTTCTCCGGCCCCTAGTATCGCCCATACCTAACGGGTATACATGGCCTTCGGTCGTGACGATGGCGCAGGCCGGTACGTGTCCAGGGAGGAACCTATGCGGTGGATCAACTCCGCGGGTAGGTGCCTCCTCGTTCTCGGTGTGGTGCTGACCGGATGCGTCTCCTCGAACGAGGGGGGCAGGGACGGCGGCGGGGGTGGCCGCGGGCCGCTGACGCTGGCCACGGCCGGGGACCTCACCGGTTACCTCGGCACGGTTCTCGACGGCTGGAACCGCACGCATCCCGGTGAGCGGGTCACGCTCGTCGAGCTGCCGGACTCCGCCGACGAGACGCACGCGCAGATGGTGACCGATCTGCGTGGTGGCGACCGCAGCCGGTTCGACGTCCTGAACATCGACGTCAACTGGACCTCGGAGTTCGCGGCCGCCGGATGGATCCGCCCGCTGACCGAGGACCGCTTCCCGCTGAAGTCCTTCCTGAAGCCGGTCGTGGAGACGGGGAAGTACGACGGACGGCTGTACGCGGTCCCCTACGTCACCAACGCCGGGCTGCTGCTGTACCGCAAGGACATCCTCGCCAAGGAGGGTGTGCCGCCGCCGACGAACTGGGCGGAGCTGGAGCACGACGCGAAGACCATCGCCCCGAAGTACGGACTCGACGGCTACGCCGGCCAGTTCCTGCCCTACGAGGGCCTGACCGTGAACGCCGCCGAGGCGGTGTACTCGGCCGGTGGCACCATCCTCGGCGACGAGGGCGACCGGGTCACCGTGAACTCCGTCGCGGCCCGGGAGGGCATCGACTTCCTCGCACGCGGCGTACGCGAGGGATGGATCCCCCAAGCGGCGCTGTCCTACAAGGAGGAGGAGTCCAAGCAGGCGTTCCAGGACGGCCGGCTGCTCTTCCTGCGCAACTGGCCCTACGCGTACGCCGTCGCCTCGGCGCCGGGCTCCCCGGTCGCCGGGAAGATCGGCGCCGTACGCCTGCCCGGACCCGACGGGCCGGGGACCAGTGTGCTCGGCGGCTCCGATCTCGCGGTCAACATCCATGCCCGGCACCCGGATTCCGCCGCCCGGCTGATCGCGTACCTGACCAGTGAGAAGGTCCAGCGTCAGGTGCTCACGCTCGGCGCCCTGCCACCGGTGCGCGCCGCGCTCTACACGGACCCGGACCTGGTCGAGAAGTTCCCGTATCTGCCCACCCTGCGCTCGAGCGTGCTCAGTGCCGCTCTGCGCCCCAAGAGCCCGCGCTACGACCAGGTCAGCCTGGTGGTGCAGGCGGTGGTGCACGACGCGATGACCGGACACGAGTCGTCCGACGCGGCCGTCCGGCGGCTGGCGAGGGAACTCGCCGCCATTCCCGGGCGCTGAAACCCACCCTCCTAGTTACTTGTTAAGTAACGCCAAGGTCTCAACTCGCCCCGCTGTGGTCTGATTTATCCGCATTAATCGAACTGCTCTTTCGTAGCCTGTGCACTTTTCATTGACACGCTCCGGACACGTCTACTTAACATGCATGCATAACCACTGAGCACATAGAGACAGGCACTGGGTTGAACATGCACCGCTGGTGGCGCGACGCAGTCATCTATCAGGTGTACGTCCGCAGCTTCCTCGACAGCACCGGAGACGGCATCGGCGACCTCGCCGGAGTCCGGGCCGGCCTGCCGTACCTGAAGAAGCTCGGCGTCGACGGAATCTGGCTGAGCCCCTTCTACCCCTCGCCGCAGCACGACCACGGCTACGACGTCGCGGACTACTGCGACGTCGACCCGACCTTCGGCGACCTCGCCGAGTTCGACCGACTGACGGCAGCCGCCGGGCGCCTCGGCATCCGCGTCCTCCTCGACATCGTCCCCAACCACTGCTCCTCCGAGCACCCGTGGTTCAAGGAGGCCCTCGCCGCACCACCCGGCAGCCCGGCCCGCGCCCGCTTCCACTTCGCCGACGGCCGCGGCCCCGACGGAGACCAGCCGCCCAACAACTGGCACGCCATGTTCGGCGGGCCGGCCTGGACCCGCATCACCGAGCCGGACGGCCGCCCCGGCCAGTGGTACCTGCACATGTTCACGCCGGACCAGCCCGACTGGAACTGGCGCAACCCCGAGATCGGCACCGAGTTCGACCGCGTGCTGCGCTTCTGGCTGGACCGGGGCGTCGACGGCTTCCGCATCGATGTCGCCGCCGGCCTCTTCAAGCACCCCGAACTGCCCGACTCCGACGACCCCCAGGCCGACGCCCGCACCCGCGACTCGGTCAACCCCCTCGCCTGGAACCAGCCCGAGGTCCACGACGTGTGGCGCCACTGGCGAGCGGTCTGCGAGGAGTACACCGCCCGCGACGGCTCCGAACGCCTCCTGGTCGGCGAGGTCTCCGTCCCCACCGCCCGCGAACACGCCCGCTACGTCCGCGACGACGAACTCCACCAGGCGTTCTTCTTCGACCTGCTCAGCGCGCCGTGGAACGACGACGCCTTCCGCAAGGTCATCTCCGAGGCCATGCAGGACATCGCCGGCACCGGCTCCACGGTCACCTGGGTCCTCAACAACCACGACCAGGTCCGCACCGTCACCCGCTACGGCGAACCCGCACCGGAAGGCAGCGGCCTGGGCCCCGCCCGCGCCCGCGCCGCCGCCCTGCTCATGCTCGCGCTGCCCGGCGCCGCCTACATCTACCAGGGCGAGGAGCTCGGCCTGCCCGAGGTCGTCGACCTGCCCGACGA
>NZ_JBEOWS010000334.1:0-10519 GCF_040296125.1 Streptomyces sp. NPDC002265
GGTCCTTTTTTGTTTTTCCGGAGCGCGCCGGGTACTCGGCTGCGCGAGAATGAATGCGGTACCGGGTACCGAAGACAGGAGTCACCGATGTCCACCAACTCTCCCGACGATCGACCGGAGCGCGACCAGCGGCGACGGGACAGTGGTGATCGTGGCGACCGTGGTGCTCGAAGCGGTCACTACGGAGACCGCGGAGACCGTGGCGGCTTCCGCCGTGACGACCGCGGTGGCCACGACCGTCGCGACAGCGACCGTGGCGGTGACCGCGGCGGTGACCGCGGAGGCTTCCGCCGCGACGACCGGCGGGATGGCGACCGTGGCGACCGCGGTGGTTTCCGCCGTGACGACAACCGTGGGGGCGGTGGCTACGGCCGTCGTGACGACCGTTCGGGCGGTCCGCGCCGTGACGACCGCGGCGAGCGTCCCCCCTTCCGTCGCGATGACCGCGGTGAGCGTCCCCCCTTCCGTCGTGACGACCGCGGCGACTTCCGCCGTGACGACCGTCGCGACGACCGGCGTGATGAGCGTGGGTCTCGTCCGGCGTACCAGCGTGACGACCGTTCAGGTGGACCGCGCCGCGATGACCGTGGCGAGCGTCCCCCCTTCCGTCGCGACGACCGCGGCGACTTCCGCCGTGACGACAACCGTGGGGGCGGTGGCTACGGCCGTCGTGACGACCGTTCGGGTGGTCCGCGCCGTGACGACCGCGGTGAGCGTCCCCCCTTCCGTCGTGACGACCGCGGCGACTTCCGCCGTGACGACCGTCGCGACGACCGGCGTGATGAGCGTGGGTCTCGTCCGGCGTACCAGCGTGACGACCGTTCAGGTGGTCCGCGCCGCGATGACCGTGGCGAGCGCCCTCCCTTCCGTCGTGACGACCGTGGCGAGCGTCCCCCCTTCCGTCGTGACGACCGCCGTGACGACCGTGCTGGCGGCTACGGTCGCCGTGACGACCGTCCAGGCGGTGACCGCGGAGGCTTCCGCCGCGACGACCGGCGTGACGATCGCGGTGACTTCCGTCGCGATGACCGTGGTGAGCGTCCTCCCTTCCGTCGTGACGACCGTGGTGAGCGTCCTCCCTTCCGTCGTGACGACCGCGGCGACTTCCGCCGTGACGACCGGCGTGGTGAGGACCGTGGAGACCGTGGCGGCTACGGCCGTCGGGACGACAGCCGGGGCGATCGCGGTGGGTTCCAGGGGCGGGACGACCGCGGCAGCCGTGGTCCCCGCCGCGACGACCGGCGCGATGACCGTTCCGGCCGTCCGGGCGGTTTCCGTGGCCGTGACGACCGGCGGGACGACCGCCGTGACGACCGGCGCGGTGGCGGGCGTTTCCGTGACGAGCGGGACCGGGACCGTGAGCCGATCAAGCGGCTGCCGATCGCGGAGGACGTCACCGGCGAGGAGATCGACCAGGACGTGCGGCAGGAGCTGCTGAGCCTGCCGAAGACGCTGGCCGAGGACGTCGCGAAGAACCTGGTGATGGTCGCGCGGCTGATCGACGAGGAGCCCGAGCGCGCCTACGCCTACTCGCGGATCGCCCTGCGGCTCGCTTCCCGGGTCGCGGCCGTGCGCGAGGCGGCCGGCTTCGCCGCGTACGCGAACCAGAAGTACAGCGAGGCGCTCGCCGAGTTCCGGGCCGCGCGTCGGATGACCGGCACCGTCGAGCTGTGGCCTGTCATGGCCGACTGCGAGCGTGGGCTCGGGCGGCCGGAGAAGGCCCTCGACATGGCCGGCGCCCCCGAGGTGCACAAGCTGGACAAGGCCGGGCAGGTCGAGATGCGGCTCGTCGCGGCCGGTGCCCGGCGTGACATGGGGCAGCTTGAGGCGGCCATCGTGACGCTGCAGAGCCCCGAGCTGGCCTCCAGCTCCGTACAGCCGTGGACCGCGCGGCTGCGGTACGCGTACGCCGACGCGCTGCTGGCCGTCGAGCGGCGTGGCGAGGCGCGGGAGTGGTTCGCGAAGGCCGTGGAGGCCGACCGGGACGGCAGCACGGACGCCTCCGACCGGCTCGCCGAGCTGGACGGGGTGGAGTTCGTCGACGCCCTCGACGACGACGAGAGCGAGTCCCACGAGGAGTCCCGGGATCGTGCCGAGTCGGACGTCGACGCGGATGTCGACGCGGATGTCGATGACGAAGATGACGACGATGACGACAGCGACATCGACGTGAGTGACGACCTGGGCGACGACGACCAGGACGACGAGCCGCTCGACGACACGGCCGACGACCTCTCCGAGGACGAGGACGACGACGAGGCCGACGGCAAGGCGCACGACGAGGTCGACGCGAAGGCTGTCGACAAGGACTGACCTGCGGCGCTGAGTGAGGGCGGGATCCCGGTGACGGGGTCCCGCCCTTTCGTATGTCCGGTCCGTGTGTCCGGGGCCGGTGCCCGGAGGGTCAGAACTCCAGCGTGCGCAGTACCAGGCCCGATGCGGGCTTCGGGCCGAAGGACGTCGACTTGCGGGGCATGGTGACGCCCTGCCGGGCGAGGTCGCGGACGATCTCCTCGTGGACCGGGTGCATCAGTACGGCCGTACCGCCGTCGCGCTCCGCCTTCTCCACGGTGGCGGCCGTGTCGTGGATGTAGGCGATATGGGCGGGGGAGTCCTCGGGGATGCGCCAGACGTGTTCGAGGAGCGTGGCGTGCAGGACCGTGGCGTCCAGGGTGCGCCAGAGCGCGGGGCGGTCCGTGGGGACCGTCCGGGCCAGGAGTTCCGGGGCCGGCTGGTCCACCAGATGGAAGGAGCCGTCGCCGGCCAGCAGGAACGCGTTGCCCGTCTCGGCCGCTTCGGCGAGCGCTTTCAGGGCGTCCGGCAGCGGGACGTCGAGGTGCCGGACACGGAAGAGATCGGTCAGGGCCGCCAGGGCGTCGGCCATCGGGAGAGTGTGCAGGAGCCGGTGGATCGCGCGGACGCGCAGCGGGTAGCGGAGCGTGTCGACGAGGAGGACGAGACCGTAGTCCCAGGGTCCGGGCGAGGAGTGCTCCGCGCGTAGACGCAGATACGTCGCCCAGCGGTGGTGACCGTCGGCGATCAGGGCCTGGTGCTGGGAGAGATCCGTCTGCACCCGGGCCAGATCGGCGGCGTCGGTGATCGACCAGAGGCGGTGGCCGTAACCGTCCTCGGTGGTCGTCGACAGAAGTGGCTCCCGCTCGGCCGTGCGCTCGATGACATCGGCGGTGTCGCCGTCGCCGCGGTAGGTCAGCAGGAGCGGTTCGAGGTTCGCGGAGGTGGCGCGCATGAGGGCGGCGCGGTCCGCGACGATGTGCGGCATCACGTCCTCGTGCGGCAGCACCACGCCCTCCGCCGGCTCGGTCAGCCGCAGGGCGCCGATCAGACCGCGTTGGAGCAGGAGGCCCGCGTCGTCGCGCTGCTCGTAGACGTAGATCCCCGGCTCGGCGTCCGCGGTCAGGATGCCCTCGTCCAGCCAGCGGTGCAGGGCGTCGGCCGCGCGTTCGTTGCGGGCCGAGGGCGTGGTGTCCTGCGGGAGGATCAACCGGACGATGTTGTGCGGATCGGCCGACTGGAGGTGGTACACGCCGTCGGGCCGGACGACCACGTCGTACGGGGGCGACGTCACGGCTGCCAGGCTGCCGACCCGGTCGGGGTCGTAGCGCAGGCCTCGGAACGGGGTCAGTTCCAGGCCTCGGCGCGCCGTTGCTTCCGAGTGACCTGCAAGGTTCATCCAGGCATCGTACGTGTGCCGGTGGCATGAGAGATGATCTGGGAAAGGGATCGACCGAGGAGCGATGCGGAATGAGCCGGAGCGTCAGGACAAGGCCCGAGGGCAGTGGGCAGGCCCTGAGCAAGGCGTACGACACGGCGCTGCTCGATCTGGACGGGGTGGTGTACGCGGGGGGCAAGGCGATCGCGTACGCGGTGGAGTCGCTGGCCGCGGTCCGCGCGGGCGGCATGCACCTGGCGTACGTGACGAACAACGCGCTGCGCACGCCGGACGCGGTGGCCGGGCATCTGACGGAGCTGGGGATTCCGACGGAGGCGGGCGACGTCATCACGTCGGCGCAGGCGGTGGCACGGCTGATCAGCGAGCAGGTGCCGGCCGGCTCCCGGGTGCTGGTGATCGGCGGGGAGGGGCTGCGGGTCGCCCTGCGCGAGCGCGGCCTGGAGCCCGTGGAGTCGGCCGACGACGAGCCGGCGGCCGTGGTGCAGGGGTACGGAGGGCCGGATCTGACCTGGGCACGGTTCGCGGAGGCTTCCTACGCCGTCGCGCGCGGGGTGCCGTGGTTCGCGTCCAACACCGATCTGACGATTCCCAGCGGGCGCGGCATCGCGCCGGGCAACGGTGCCGCGGTGCAGGTCGTGCGGATCGCGACGGGCGCCGAACCGCAGGTGGCGGGCAAGCCGTTGCCGCCGATGCACCGGGAGACGATCCTGCGGACCGGCGCCGAGCGGCCGCTGGTGGTGGGCGACCGGCTGGACACCGACATCGAGGGCGCGTTCAACGGCGAGGTCGACTCCCTGCTCGTGCTGACCGGGGTGACCGACGGCGCGCAGCTGCTCGCCGCCCCGCCGCAGCACCGGCCGACGTACGTCGACGCGGACCTGCGGGGGCTGTCGGCCGGGCAGCCGGAGGTCACCGCGGAGGGCCAGGGTTTCCGTTGCGGCGGCTGGACGGTGACGGCCGGCGCGGAGACGCTGGAACTGACGGGTGACGGCGAGGCCCTGGACGGACTGCGCGCGCTGTGCGCGGCGGCCTGGACCGCGGCCGGGGACGGCGCGTGCACGCTGGACGGCGGAAAGGCGCTGGCACGGCTGGGGTTGTGAGTTCCGCCGGTGAACCACCGGACGTCGAGGGAAAATAGGAGGGTAGGCTAACCTAACTGCGTGTTGGTCGACAGTCCTCCTGAACAGCGCGCGGCGACCGCCCCCGCGCCCTCGTCCCGCCGGGCGGTTCGCAGCCTCGGGCTGCTCCTGTCCGCCGCGGTCCTGGCGCTCGTCGCGATGGCGAGCATCGCGATCGGGGCGAAGGAGCTGTCCCTGGAGCAGGTCTGGCACGGCCTGTTCACGAGCACGGGCACCTACGGCGACGTCGTGGTCGACGAGCGGCTGTCGCGGACCCTACTCGGGCTGCTCGCCGGCGCGGCGCTCGGGCTGTCGGGGGCCGTCCTGCAGGCGCTCACCCGCAACCCGCTGGCCGACCCCGGGCTGCTCGGGATCAACGCGGGCGCGTCCGCCGCGGTCGTCACGGCCATCACCTACTTCGGTGTCACCAGCCTGAGCGGCTATGTGTGGTTCGCCTTCTTCGGCGCGGCGGCCGTGGGCGCGCTGGTGTGGTTCCTCGGCGGCAGCCGGGGCGCCACCCCGGTGCGGCTCGCGCTCGCCGGCACCGCGATCAGCGCCGCGCTGTACGGCTATGTCCAGGCCGTGATGATCATGGACAAGGCGGCGCTGGGCCGGATGCGCTTCTGGACGGTCGGGTCGCTGTCGTCGGCGACCGACTCGACCATCGCCCAGGTGCTGCCGTTCTTCGCCGTCGGCACGCTCCTCGCGCTCGCGCTCGCCCGGCCGCTCAACGCGATGTCCATGGGCGACGACACCGCGAAGGCGCTGGGGGCCCATCTCAACCGCACCCGGGCGCTGTCGATGCTCGCGGCCACCGTGCTCTGCGGAGCGGCGACCGCCGCCTGCGGACCCATCGTGTTCGTCGGGCTGATGGTGCCGCACGTCGTGCGCTCCTTCACGGGCCCCGACATGCGCTGGATCATGCCGTACGCCGCCGTCCTGTCGCCCGTGCTGCTGCTCGGCGCGGACGTCGTCGGCCGGGTGGTCGTGCGCCCCTCGGAACTCCAAGTGGGCATCGTCACCGCGCTCGTCGGCGGCCCGGTCTTCATCTTTCTCGTACGACGACGCAGGACGGCGCAGCTGTGAGGACGGCAGTGAAGAACTCCCGGGACACCAAGGCGAACCGGGCCACCGGGGCGAACCGGGCCATCGGCGCGCTGCGCATGCCGGGCGGGATCTCCCTCCGGCTGGACGTGCGCGCGGTCACCGTCGTCGTGCTGCTGCTGGCCGCGGCGCTCGCCGCGAGCGTGGTCCTGATCGGCACCGGCGACTTCCCGATCCCGCCCGGCGACGTGCTCAGGACGCTCGCGGGCGACGGCACGCCGGGGCAGGAGTTCATCGTCAACGAACTCCGGCTGCCGCGGGTCCTGGTCGGTCTGCTGGTGGGTGCCTCGCTGGGGCTCGGCGGTGCGCTGTTCCAGTCCATCACCCGCAATCCGCTGGGCAGTCCGGACGTGCTGGGCCTCGGACAGGGGGCGACGGCCGGCGCGCTCGTGGTGATCGTGCTGCTGTCCGGGGACGCCACCGAGGTCACCCTCGGCGCGCTTGCCGGCGGTCTGCTGACCGGTCTCGCCATCTACCTGCTGTCCTGGAAGCAGGGGGTGCACGGCTACCGGCTGGTGCTGGTCGGCATCGGCGTGTCGGCCGTCGTCACGGCGGTCAACGGCTATCTGCTGACCAAGTCCGACATCGTGGACGCGGCCCGTGCCGTCGTCTGGATGACCGGCTCCCTCGACGGCCGCGACTGGGCACAGGTCTGGCCGCTGCTCGGTCTGTGCGCGGTGCTCGTCCCGCTCGTCCTCGCCAACGCCCGCGGGCTGCGGATGACGGAGATGGGCGACGACGTGGCCAACGCCCTCGGGGTGCGGGTGGAGCGCGTACGGCTGCTGCTGATGGTGGCCGCCGTCCTGCTCACCGCGACCGCCACCGCCGCCGCGGGACCCGTCAGCTTCGTGGCGCTCACCGCGCCGCAGCTCGCCCGGCGGCTGACCCGTTCCCCCGGGCCGAATCTGGTGCCGTCGCTGTGCATGGGCGCCGCCCTCCTGGTCACCGCCGACTGGGCCTCGCAGCGGGCCTTCGGCGCCGAACAGCTGCCCGTGGGCGTGGTGACCGGCGTACTCGGCGGCGTCTACCTGCTGTGGCTGCTGGTCACCGAGCGCAGGGCGGGCCGGATATGAGCGCCACCCCCGTCGACGCGTCGGCCCCCACCCCCGACGGCGGACCGAACAACCCGAGGAGCACCGTGAACCGTCTGTCCGCAGAGAACGTCACCCTCGCCTACGACCAGCGGGTCATCGCCGAACAGCTGTCGGTGGAGATACCCGACAACTCCTTCACGGTGATCGTCGGCCCGAACGCGTGCGGCAAGTCGACGCTCCTGCGGGCGCTGTCGCGGATGCTGAAGCCGAGTGAGGGCCGGGTGCTGCTCGACGGGCAGATCATCCAGTCGATGCCCGCGAAGAAGGTCGCGCGGACCCTGGGCCTGCTGCCGCAGTCGTCGATCGCGCCGGACGGGATCACCGTCGCCGACCTGGTGGGCCGCGGCCGCTACCCGCATCAGGGGCTGCTGCGCCAGTGGTCGGCCGAGGACGAGCGGGTCGTGCAGGAGTCCATGGCGCAGACCGGTGTCGCCGAGCTCGCCGAACGCTATGTCGACGAACTCTCCGGCGGCCAGCGCCAGCGCGTGTGGATCGCGATGGCGCTCGCCCAGCAGACGCCGCTGCTGCTGCTCGACGAGCCGACGACCTATCTGGACATCCAGCACCAGATCGACGTGCTCGACCTCTGCGCCCAGCTGCACGAGGAGCAGGGCCGCACGCTGGTCGCCGTGCTGCACGACCTCAACCACGCGGCCCGGTACGCCACGCATCTCATCGCGCTGCGCGGCGGGCGGGTCATCGCCCAGGGCGAGCCCGGCGAGGTCGTCACGGCCGCTCTGGTCGAGGAGGTCTTCGGGCTGCGCTGCCAGGTCATCGACGACCCCGAGACGGGGACGCCGCTGGTGGTCCCGGCGGCGCGCAAGGCGCGCGGTGCGGCGAAGGCCGCCGCGGCCGAGGTGCCGGCCGCCGTCACGGGAGCTTCCTGAACCGGAAGCCGTCACGGGAGCTTCCTGAACCGGACGCGCCGGTACAGGAGTTCTCCGAAGCCGGAAGCGCCGTTACAGGAGCTTCCTGAGCCGGAACAGGTCGAGCAGGCCCGCCTCCAGCTTCACCCGGCCCGAGCCCCAGGCCTTGGCGAAGTTCAGCCTGCCCGCGACCAGCGCCACCAGATCGTCGCCGGCCATCGCCAGCCGGATCTCGGCCTTGCGGCGCGGCGGACCGGGATAGGTGTCGAGCACCTCGATCCGGCCGCCGGCGAGCCGCCCGGCGAAGGTGACGTCCAGGTCGGTGATGCGACAGCTCACCGAGCGGTCCAGGGCGGCGGCCTCACGGACGTCTCCCTCGGCGCCTCCCATGGACTCGGAGAGCTTCTCGAGCGCGATGCGGCACTCCTCGATGGTGGCCATGGTGATCGACGGTACCGCAGCGGTTCGCGATAGCGTCGGGGCATGACCGACTCTGGGCCCGAGGCCGTGACCCCGACGCACGCGGCGACCGTGCAGGCCGGGCCGGTACCCGACCCCGCCGCCCCCGCTCCGCTGGAGGTCTCCCGCGTCCCCACCGGCAACGCCGACGTGGACGCGCTGCTGGAGCGGCTCGGTGACGCCGATCACCTCGCCGCCGACGGACACGTCGAGGTGTACGAGGATGTGCACCGGGGGCTGCGTGACGCGCTCACCGCGCTCGACGTCCGCCCGGGACTGCCGGCGCCCACCCGTCCTCCGGCCGCCACCGCGTGATGAGATCCTTCGGGTCTCACCTTTCGACCGCCGTACGGTCCGACCGCCGTACGGGATGACGAGGAGCTGAACCGAACGTGGCAGGAGTCGCACGCCGCCGTCTGGACGCGGAGCTGGTCCGCAGGAAGCTCGCGCGCTCGCGCGAGCACGCCAGCCAGCTGATCGCCGCGGGCCGGGTGACGGTCGGCAAGACCGTCGCGACCAAGCCCGCCACCCAGGTGGAGACCGCGGCGGCGATCGTCGTCGCGTCCGACGACGGCGACCCCGAGTACGTCTCGCGCGGCGGTCACAAGCTCGCCGGGGCGCTCGCCGCCTTCGTGCCGCAGGGGCTGGCCGTCGAGGGACGGCGGGCACTGGACGCGGGCGCGTCCACGGGCGGCTTCACCGACGTACTGCTGCGGGCGGGAGCTGCGCAGGTCGTCGCCGTGGACGTGGGTTACGGACAACTTGCCTGGTCTCTCCAGAGCGATGAACGCGTCACCGTCAAGGACCGTACGAACGTACGCGAGTTGACGCTTGAAGCGATCGATGGGGAACCTGTGGATCTTGTCGTGGGCGATCTGTCCTTCATCCCGCTCGGGCTGGTGCTGCCGGCCCTGGCGCGGTGCGTGAAGCCGGACGCCGACCTGGTGATGATGGTCAAGCCGCAGTTCGAGGTGGGGAAGGAACGGCTGGGGAGCGGGGGTGTCGTACGGAGTCCGCAGCTGCGGGCGGAGGCCGTGCGGGGCGTGGCCCGGAAGGCGTGGGAACTGGGGCTCGGGGTGAAGGGCGTCACCGCCAGTCCGCTGCCCGGTCCCTCGGGCAACGTCGAGTACTTTCTGTGGCTGCGTGCCGGAGCCCCCGAACTGGACCCGGCCGACGTCGACCGTGCAGTGGCGGAGGGGCCGCGTTGACAGAGAACCGAGCTCGTACTGTTTTCCTGCTCGCCCACACCGGGCGGCCCGCGGCCATCCGCAGTGCCGAACTCGTGGTCAAGGGGTTGCTGGCGTCCGGCATCGGTGTGCGCGTGTTGGACGCGGAGGCGCGCGATCTGCCGCTGCCGCCGGAGGTGGAGCTGGTCGGGGAGGCCACCCCGCAGTGCCTGGAGGGCTGCGAGCTGCTCATCGTCCTCGGCGGTGACGGCACCCTGCTGCGCGGCGCCGAGTTCGCGCGGGCGTCCGGGGTGCCGATGCTCGGCGTGAACCTGGGCAGCGTCGGGTTCCTCGCGGAGGCCGAGCGCGACGACCTCGACAAGGTCGTCGACCGGGTGGTGACCAAGGCGTACGAGGTCGAGGAGCGGATGACCGTCGACGTCGTCGTGCACCGCAACGGCGACATCGTGCACACCGACTGGGCGCTGAACGAGGCGGCCGTGCAGAAGGCCGGCGCCGAGAAGCTGCTCGAAGTGGTGCTGGAGATCGACGGGCGGCCGGTGACCGGGTTCGGTTGCGACGGGATCGTGCTGTCGACCCCGACCGGGTCGACGGCGTACGCCTTCTCGGCGGGCGGGCCCGTGGTGTGGCCCGAGGTCGAGGCGCTGCTGATGGTGCCGATCAGCGCGCACGCGCTGTTCGCGAAGCCGCTGGTCACCTCGCCGAACTCGGTGCTGGCGGTCGAGGTGCTGCCGCACGTCCCGCCCGGTGTCCTGTGGTGCGACGGCCGGCGGACGGTCGAGCTGCCGCCGGGGGCGCGGGTGGAGGTGCGGCGGGGGGCCGTGCCCGTGCGCCTGGCCCGGCTGCACCACGCGTCGTTCACCGACCGGCTGGTGGCGAAGTTCGCGCTGCCCGTGTCGGGGTGGCGAGGGGCCCGGCAGTAGTCACGGGCCCGGTGCCCCGGACGCCGCCGGGGCACCGGACGGACCCGTGCGGACCGGCCCGTGCGGACCGGACAGCC